>JBGPOM010000275.1:0-3332 GCA_041488075.1 Gemmatimonadota bacterium | reverse complement strand
GACCGCATCCCGCCCCTTGAGGAGGACGGGATCGGTGAGCACCATCAACCGCAACTGATCGGCGAGCCTCATGAGCGATATCCCGAAGACGCTGCGTGGGCTCCGCGGGGCGACCACGGCGGCCGCGGACACCAGTGAGGCAATCCTCCAGGCGACCGAGGAGCTGCTCCGCGCTCTCCAGGCCGCGAACGGCTTCGCGCCGGAGGACGTGGAGAGCGCCATCTTCACGTCATCCCCCGATTTGACCGCCGAGTATCCCGCGCGGGCGGCGCGCCGCCTGGGGTGGACCAGCGTTCCCCTGCTCGGCGCGACGGAGGTCGCCGTGCCGGGCGGACTGCCGCGCTGCATCCGGGTGCTGCTCCACGTCTACACGGGCAAACCCGCGCGCGCGCTGAAACATACGTACCTGCGCGAGGCCGCCACCCTGCGCCCGGACCGCCCCCTCCCTCAATGACCGCGGTCGTCACCTCCAAGGGCGCCGAGCGGTGGAAGCAGGGTCACCCCTGGATCTACCGCACCGACGTGGCCGAGGAGCCGGGGAGGGAGCCCGGCATCGTCCGGGTCACCGACCGCCGGGCGCGTTTCCTGGGGCAGGCGTTGTACTCCCCCAAGTCGGAGATCCGATTGCGGCTCCTCACGCGCGGCGAGGAGCCGGTGGACGCGGCCTGGTGGGGAGAGCGGATCGCGGCCGCTGCGCGGCGGCGCGAGGGCGTCGCGGCCAATGCCTGGCGCGCCGTGCACGCCGAGGGCGACGGCCTGCCCTCGCTCGTCGTGGACAAGTACGGGCCGTGGGTCGTGGCCCAGATGCTGTCGGCGGGACTCGAGCGGGCGCGGGATGACGTGCTCGCGGGCATCCGCGCCGCACTCGCCCCGGAGGGGATTCTGCTCCGCAACGACGCCGGCGTGCGGCGGCACGAGGGGCTGCCGCTCGAGGTCGTGCTGGCGTATGGCGCCGTTCCCGAGACAGTGGAAGTGGAGGAAGCGGGGATCCGCTACCTCGCGGCCCCCTGGTCGGGACAAAAGACGGGCGCGTTCCTCGACCAGCGGGAAAACCGGACGCTCGTCGCGCGGCACACGCGAACGGGCGGCCGGGCGCTCGATCTCTTCACCTATCACGGCTCGTTCGCGTTGCACCTCGCGCAGCCGGCGGCGGAAGTGGTCGCGGTGGACCAGAGCGCCGAAGCGCTGGCGCGGGGCGCGGACAACGCGCGACTCAACGGTATCGGCAACATCGCGTGGCGGGAGGCGAACGCGTTCGACCTGCTGCGGGAGCTGGAGCGGCGCAAGGAGCGGTTCGACACGATCGTGCTCGACCCGCCGGCGTTCGCCAAGACCAAGGCCACCCTGCCCCGGGCCGTCGCGGGCTACAAGGAGATCAACCTCCGGGCGATGCGGATCCTCGCGCGAGAGGGCGTGCTCTTCACGTGTTCGTGCTCCTACCACGTCAGCCGCGAGGTCTTCCAGGCAATGCTCTCAGACGCGGCGCGTGACTCCGGCCGCCGGCTGCAATTGCTCGCCCTGTGCGGCGCGGCAGGGGATCATCCCGAGCTCGTGAACGTGCCCGAGACGGGCTACCTGAAGGGGGCGCTACTGCGAGCGATCGACTAGCGACCGCGCAACGCGAGGATCCAGTCGGCGATCGCTCGGGTGGCTTCCGGCACGATCGCCACGCCCGGATCCTGATAGGTCCCCATCTGTCCTGCCAGTGTGGTGTCGGCGATGTGCTTCAGCACGTGGTTCGTCTCGGGGAGCAAGACGAGGCGCGCGTCGGGCCGCGCCGTGTGCAGGCGCTCGGCGTCCGCGACGGTGGCTTGCAGGTCGGTCTCCCCTTGCACGATCAGCACGGGCTGGCGCACGGCGCGGATCGTCGCCGGCGCATCGAACGCCGCGAGTGATCGCATGAAGGTCTGGTTCACGGGGACGAAGAGCATCGCGAGTTGCGGAGGCACGTCCGCCGGCTGCTCGCCTTGCAAGTAATGCGTCATCGCGGTGTCGTAGCGCGCGAGGGTCGTGCTGTCGAATTGACGGCTCAACTGCTCGCGCATCACTGCCGTGAGGGGACGGCCCAGACCGGAAACGTGCACCACGCCGGCGACCGGCGCCCCCTGACGGGCGGCAATGAGCGCCAGTGATGCTCCCTCGCTGTGGCCGATGAGAACCACGCGCGAGAATCGTGAATCGCGCGCCAGCGAGTCCGCCGCCGCGCGCGCGTCGCCCGCGAAATCCTCCAGCGTCATCGTCCTGATGTCGAACGTGCCCTGCGTTCCCGGCATGCCGCGCTTGTCGTAGCGCAAGGTGGCGATGCCCCGCTCCGCTAGACGCCAGGCCAGCTGCGCGTAGGAATTCGGCCTGATCCCCATGACCGAGTTGCCGTTGCGGTCGGTGGGGCCCGAGCCGGCGATGATCACCGCGACCGGCACCCGCCCACCTACGCCGCGGGGCAGCGTCAGGGTTGCGCCGAGTCCCAGGCTCCCGTTCCAAATCGTGTACGGCGTTTCGATAGCCGCTGGAGGAGCGACGGTGTCGGCGCGCGCGGTGGCGGGCGCCTGGGCCGTGAGGGCGGCAAGGACGACGCTAAGGACGATCATGCTGCTCTCGCTTCCATAGGATGTAGGACTGCACCACCGGAATCCCCGCCACGACGACGATCGTGGCGACGAACAGCGGCAGGAACGCGCTCCGCGGCGCGAACGCGGCCGCGGCGATCACCAAGCCTCCGACTACGAACAGCCATCCGGCGGTGCGATGCGTCTTCCGCCATACCGCGTCGCTCGACAGCGTCCACGGCGTGCGAACCCCCACGAACCAATTCGGCTCGACGCGCGTCAGGTAGTTGCCGAGGAAGGCGAACAGCAGCCCGATGCCGAGCGGCAGCAGCCGGTCCACCTGCACCGTGTAGCCCAGCCCGTTCGCGAGGATCAGCGCGTCCGCGACGCCCGTGAAGACGAGGACCGCATTCGCGATCAGCCAGTAGCTGTCCAGGAACTTGGCGTAGTTCTCGCGCCTGGGATCGACTTTGGGCAGCACGTTGAACAGCCCCCACAAGCCGAGCGTCACCAGGGGCATCACGGCGACCGCCCAGAACCGGGACGAATACCCATCGGGCATTCCTTGCAAGTTCCAGTGCGTCGCAACCGTCTCGGGCAGGCGCGGGTATGCCCAGACCGAGACTGCGGCGGCGAGTGCCGCGACGACGAGGCCGAACCAGCGGCTACGCATCGTTCCCTCCCGAGAAGCTCTTCATGAAGTAGCGGACGACCTCTTGGAAGACGGTCGTGTTGAGGCGATAGCGGATGAACTGGCCCTCGCGCTCCGCGGCCACGAGTCCGGCG
>JBGPOM010000274.1:0-3393 GCA_041488075.1 Gemmatimonadota bacterium | reverse complement strand
GTGGAGGGTGCGTTGGGCGTGGCGGTTTGCGCCCCTAGGAGCTGGGGAGCGGCGCTGACAGCCAGCGCGAGGATGCAGACACGAGCGAGCACGGTGAAATCTCGGTTCGGGGAGTGCCCGGTGGTTGAACGCGACTAGTCCAAAGGGAGCACGAATCTTCTAGCGCGTTCGTGCGATGGTGCCAGCCCCCTGGGCACGGTACCCTACGTCTGCCAGGCCGATCGAGGAGGAGACCCTGCCGTGCCTAGCATCGAGACGTTCCCCATGACGCTCCCCGACGGGGCGGTGCGCGATGTGCCCGCCGCCCAGCGCCTGCTGCTCGATATCATCGACACCGTCCGAGAGCCCCTTATCGTCCTGGACGCCGAATTCCGCGTCACGCAAGCGAATCGGGCGTTCTTTCGCACCTTTCGCGTCGAGCCCGAGGACACGATCGGCGAGGTCCTCTTCACGCTCGGCGACCGCCAGTGGGACATTGCCCCCCTCCGCGAGCTGCTGCGCGACAAGCTTGCGGTGGAGCCGCAGTTGAATGATTTCGATGTCGACCAGGAGTTTCCCGGCATCGGCCGCAAGATCATGCTGCTCAACGCCCGGCTCGTGTCGCAAGGACCCAACCTTCCGCGGATCATCCTGCTGGCGATCGAGGACATCACGGCTCGCCGCCTCACGGAATGGCGCCTGGCGGAGCAGCACCGGGAGCTCGAGCGCTCGAACGCGGCGCTGGACGAGTTCGCGTCCGTCGCGTCACATGACTTGCAGGAGCCGCTGCGCAAGATCCTGTCGTTCGGTGACCTGCTGAGCACGTCCGCGGGGCCGGCGCTCGACGGCACTGCCCGGGAGTACCTCGCACGCATGCTCAGCGCCGCCGCCCGCATGCGGACCCTGATCAGCGACCTGCTCCTGTATTCGCAGGTGACCACGCGCGTCCAGCCGTTCGTCCGCACCGACCTCGCCCGGGTTGCCCGGGAGGTCATCGCCGACCTCGAGACGTCCATCGCGGAGTCCGGCGGCCGCGTGGAGGTCGGCGAGCTGCCCGTGATCGACGCCGACGCGCTCCAGATGCGCCAGCTACTGCAGAATCTGCTCGGCAACGCGCTCAAATACCGCCAGAAGAACACGCCGCCGGTCGTCCGCCTCGGCTGCTCGAGCCCCCCCCCCGGCGGCCAGCACTGCACGATCACGGTGTCGGACAACGGGATCGGGTTCAACGAGAAGCACGCTGGAAAGATCTTTCGGATGTTCGTGCGCCTCCACGGCCGGGCGGAGTACGAAGGCTCCGGCATTGGCCTCGCCATTTGCCGAAAGATCGTCGAGCGGCACGGCGGCACGATCGCCGCGACGAGCACTGCCGGCGCGGGGGCGACGTTCAGCGTCACCCTGCCGGTCACGCAGGCGGCCAAAGGGTACATGTCATGACGCGGGAGAGGAACAAGATCCCGATCACGATCCTCATCTGCGATGACGATGAGGACGACCGGCTGCTCACCCAGCAGGCGCTGGACGGCGCTCACGTCGCGAACGCGGTGAACTTCGTCGAGGATGGCGAACAATTGCTCGACTACCTCTACCAGCGCGGCGAGTACGCGGGGGAGGCCGGGAAGGCCCCGCGTCCCGGATTGATCCTGCTGGACCTCAACATGCCGAAGATGGATGGGCGCGAGGCCCTGAAGGCGATCAAGGGAGACGAGACGTTGCGCGACATTCCGGTCGTCGTGCTCTCCACGTCAGGGCTCGACCAGGACATCGTGCGCAGCTACCAGCTCGGCGTGAACTCCTTCATTACGAAGCCGGTCACGTTCTCGGGGTTCGTGGAGGCGATGAACGTGCTGGGCCGCTACTGGCTCGAGATCGTCGAGTTGCCGCCGACGCCCACATTGGGTGCCTTGGTAGGCGATTCCGCCGGGTAGAACGCTCTTCTCCTTCCCGCAGGATACCGCACACATCGCGAAGCTAGTCCAGCGGCAGGGCGGCGAACTTGCGCCGTTCGGCCTTGTGCCCGCGCACGTCGGCCGCCGTCTTGATGACCACCAGCAGCACCAGGGCGAGGAGCGGCGCGCCGAACGCCATGACGAGCCAGCCGCCGAACAGCACGGTGAAGTGCAGCACCATCACTCGGCCGTAGGGCTGCGCCATCAGGGCTTTCAGGGAGGCGCGCTGGTATTCTCCGTTCTTGAGGTAGTTCCAATAGAAGGAGAGCCCGTGGCTCACCAGCAGGCTGAAGATGGCCCAGCCCAGGTGATTGGCGCGGATGGCCGGTAGGACCGTCCCGAGGAGGTCGAACGGCTGAGTTCCCTTGGGGCCAAACAGCGCCAGCACCAGCACGCCGTGCACGAATGTGAACCCGCCGAAGTGCACCACGAAGAACGGGATCAGGAACAGTTTGCCTGCCCAGTAGGCCGGTTCGCGCGGCTGCGCGAGGACCAACTTGGCGACGTTGAAGCCGCCCACCACCACGTTCTCGAGCCAATACAGCAGGACGAGGGGGAACACGGTCCAGTCGAGGAACAGCACCCCCGCGATCGGGACCGCGTTCGCCAGGACGAGGACGACGAGCGACGCGGTCACGAGCGCGGGGGGGGGGGCGCTGGAACTCCCTACCGCCGGGGCGTGGCGGCAGGTGGCTGAGGCAGGGGGAGGTCGCTGTTCCAGATGTCCTGCGCCATGAGCCAGCGGCCGTTCTCGTTCACCCAGCGGACGAGGTACTTGCCCGAGTCAACGGCCGGGGCGCCTGGGGGCAGGGTGGCCCCTGCGGGCCACGCGAAGCGCCAGCGTCCCTGTTCCACGGCCGCGGCGCCGCTCGCCCAGACCGAGTCGGCGTGCAGCGTGAGCGTGGGGGAGACCGTGTTCAGCACCGCGAAGAAGGCGCGGATGGCTTCCTTCCCGCGCGTCGGCGCCATGTTGGGCGGCATGATCACCGCGTTTTGCTGATAGAAGTCCGCGAGGGAGTCGGCGTGGCCCGCGGCGGTGAGGCGAGCCCAGTTGGCGTTGGCCGCGTCGATCGCCTGTTTGGCGGCGGCCGATGTGTCAGGCGGCTGGCAGGCCACCGCGACGGCGAGTAGGGCGATGCAGGGCAAGGTACGCATGTGGTCTCCCTTAAATCACGGCGTGCGGGGCCGCGCGGTTGGGGGCAGCAGCCCGTTGAGCCGCAGGTAGATCGCTTCCTGGCTGTAGTGATCGGCCCAGTCTCCCACGGTGATCAGGATCGCCGTCGCGCGCGAGAACGGGTTCGGGCCGAACAGCTGCATCGGCTCGCCGAGCTTCGAGTCGTCCAGCTGCGCGAACGCCGTTTCGCAGAACTGGAACGTTTCCTTGAGCCGAGCGACGAGCTGGTCCTTGCTCATCGTCGTGTCCATCGGCGTGCGCTGCGGCACCATGACGCCGGCGACCTTGCCG
>JBGPOM010000273.1:0-3408 GCA_041488075.1 Gemmatimonadota bacterium | reverse complement strand
ATCGAAACGATAGCGACGGCCCACCCGGCCAGGCCAGGGCGGCCAAGGCCGGGCCATAGTCGGCCGGATCGACCACGACGAGCACATCGCGAAAGTTCTTGGCGGCGGCGCGCACCAGACTCGGACCGCCAATGTCGATTTCCTCGATCAGATCATCGACAGCAATGTCCGGCTTCGCGGCGGCTTTCGCAAACGGGTACAGGTTCACGACCACCAGGTCGATCGGCGTGATGCCATGGGCGGCGAGCGACGCCTGGTCGTCCGGTCGATGGCGCCGGGCCAGAATGCCGGCATGGACCTTTGGATGGAGGGTCTTGACGCGGCCGTCCATCATCTCGGGGAAGCCGGTCACCTCCTCGATGGGCACGACCGCGACGCCCTCGCGCCGCAGCGCTTCCGCGGTGCCCCCGGTAGAGACGATCTCCCAGCCGAGTGCGGCGAGCCCCTTCGCGAACTCGACGAGTCCGCGCTTGTCCGAGACCGACAGCAGCGCCCTCACCAGTCCTCGGCGATCGCCTGAACGAGGTCCCCGAGGCTCAGCAAGTCCTTCAGGTCGATGACCTCGGCAGGGGAGTGCGAGTAGCGGAGCGGCCAGCCCATCGCCACGTCCACCACGCCGTAGGGGGTGAAGGTCGAGCCGTCGTTGCCGCCGTTGGTCGTCCCCACCTGCAACGCCACGCCGCGGGCGCGCGCGAGCGCCACGAGCGAGTCCACGTAGGCGGGCGGCGTGATGGAGGAGTTGTCGAGCGCCCGCGCAACGGCGCCCGCGCCCACGAGGGCCACCGCGAAGTTCTGCAGCTCGAGAGGCGCGTCGGCGGAGACGAATGTGTCGACGGCGTGCACGCGGCGCGGCGTCGTGCCGAGCGCGCGCGCCGCGACGGCCGCGCCCTCGAGGCCGATCTCCTCCCGCGTGCTCCAGATGAAGATCACCTGATGGTCGAGCTTGGCGCGGTCCAAGCGCCGCAACGCCAGCACGAGGGCGGCGCAGCCCATGCGGTCGTCGAACGACCGGCCCGTGGCGCGCGTGCCCGCGAGCCGCACGTACTGCTTCGGCATCGTGATCGTCTGGCCGGCCCGCACGCCCAGCGCCTCGGTCGCGGCGCGCGTCGCCGTTCCCACGCTCACCCGCAGGGGCGGGGGGATGCGGCGCGTGAACCCGGTGTCGCGCGGCAGGAAGATCCCGGGAATGTCCGCCCCCCCTCGGTCGCCGTGCACCAGCGCCGCCTTCGCCTCGTACAGCGACGTGAAGAAGCCGCCGCGGGTCCTGAGCGCGAGCGTCCCGTCGTCCAAGATCGAGTCCACGCGGTAGCCGATCTCGTCGAGATGCGCTACGAAGACCACGACGGGATCGCCCCGGCCGATGCGCACCCAGAGATTCCCGGCGGTGTCGGTCTCGGTCTGGGCCCAAGAGGGGAGCAGCCGCTTCACCGTCTCCCGCACGGGGGCTTCGGAGCCCGAGACGCCGTAGGATTCGACGAGCTGCGCGATGACGGTTTGGGCGTCGGAGATCCGGCTCGTGTCTTGGGCGGAAAGTTGGAATGTTGGAAGGATGGAAAGTGACGCCAACGCCACAACCGCCCGTCCGTCCAACGTTCCAACGTTCCAACGTTCCAACGGTCTCATCGCCCACCCCCAATCCACTGAACCACATCCCGCACCAGCGCTTCAACGTCTGCCAGCGCCACGGTTTCGACAGCCGTGTCAGCAAACCTCACCGGAATCGCGAGTTCCCGGGTGTCCTCGAATGGCCCTTGCAGGTTCTTGACGCTGTTCAGGCCGGCGTTCCCGGCGTAGAGGCTCTGCACCGTGAACGCCACGACGACCGTGCCGCGCGTGCGTGGCTGCGCGAGCGCGGCGGCGGCCAGGGCGGCGCAGGCGGCGCGGCGCCCGGCGGCGGGGGCGGCGAGCAACCCTGCGTGGTCGCCGTAGCGGAGCGGCCGCTTGGCGAGTGAGACGGGGGCGAGGACGCCGAGGCCGAGCGCCACGACGTCGGCGCGCGATGCGGCGCCCACGTCGACGTAGGCGTTGTCCACGGTGAAGGGCTGCTCGTTCGCCCCCCCCGCTCCCGCGGTGCGGCCGCGGGTCAGGTGTGTGGAGCGTACGGCGACGACGCCGGGGACGGCGCCGAGGCGGCCGAACAGCGTGACGCGCTGTCCCTCGAGCTGCTGATCGAAGAGCGGGGAGCTCCCGCGGCCGCCGCCGCCCACCCGGCGCAGGGTGAGGTAGCCGTCGTCCGTCACGTTGCCCACGACGTAGCCGACTTCATCGAGCGGGCAGCTGACGAGGCGTTTGGGCGCGCCGCGGCCCAGCGTGAGGGTCACGTTCCCCGCGCGATCGCGCGCGCTCCCGGGCAGCAGGGCGACGAGGGAATCGGCCATCGCCTGCTCGTAGCCGGTGACGGCGGTCATGGAGGCGAAGCGGTCGGCGAGGGGGTCGACGGCTTGCACCGACAGCGAGAGCAGCACCAGAAGACCGTTCAAGCAATCCTCACGGGTTCGTTGGGCATCCCCTGCCGCGCCAGCTCGAGCACGACCCGGGGGAGCAAGCGATGCTCCGCCTCGAGCACGCGCGCCGCGAGGGTCGCGGTGGTGTCGCCCGGCCGCACCGGAACGCGTTCTTGCGCGATGATCGGGCCGCGGTCGTACTGCTCGTCCACGTAGTGCACGGTGGCGCCCGACTCCGTGGCGCCGCTCGCCAGCACCGCCTCGTGCACGCGGCGGCCGTACATGCCGGGGCCGCCGTGGGCAGGGAGCAAAGCCGGATGGATATTAATCATCCGCCAGCGAAAGCGGGCGACCACCGGGGGAGGCACGAGCTTCAGGTAACCGGCCAGCACCACGAGGTCCGCGCCCCGGCCCTCGGCGAGCGCGGCGAGCAACTCGGTGGCATCGTCCGGGTCGCGCAGCACGGTTGCCGGGACGCCGCTCCGCCGTGCCCGCTCGAGCGCGCCGGCATCGGGCCGGTTCGTGATCACCCGCGCGACGCGGGCGAGCGGTGAATCGTGGAGCGCGTCGAGCAACGTCTGCAGGTTCGTGCCGCCGCCCGATGCCAGGACGGCGACACGGACCGGCGTCACTGACTCCGGCTGCAGCGCGCGACGGACTTGGGTTTGGACCCGGTCGTCACACTCAGCGAGAACTGTCCGGTGGCGTACTTGCCCGCGGTGTTCACCACCACTTCGTACTCGCCGTTCTGCGGGAACGTCGCCGTGAGGCGCGCGTTGCAGCTGCCGCCCGAATCGTCGTCCTGGAAGTCGCGCCCACCGCTGACGCCCGGCCCGCGCAGGAAGAGGTAGGCGTCGAAGTCGTCCGACTCGAGGTCGATCGTCACCGTCTGGCCGGCCCGCCCCTGGATGGTCCACGCCTGGGCGTAGGTGCTGTCGCTCGTGAGCAGCACGTCGCTGCGGGT
>JBGPOM010000272.1:0-3442 GCA_041488075.1 Gemmatimonadota bacterium | reverse complement strand
GGAGTCGTCGCGGCGGCGGGTGCGGGGCTGATCGTGATGCACATGCGCGGCACCCCGGACACGATGGACAGCCTGGCGGAGTACCGGGGCGGCCACGTGGCGCCCGAGGTCGCCGCCGAGCTGGAGGGAGCCGCCGCGCGCGCCGAAGCGGCGGGCGTGGCGAAGGACCGGATCGCGATCGATCCCGGCTTCGGGTTCGCCAAGACCCCGGCGCAGAACTTTCGCCTGCTCGATGAGCTGGCAACGATCGTCGCCGTGGGCTATCCTGTAGCGATTGGCCCGTCGCGCAAACGGTTCCTGGGTGCCGCCACCGGGCGGCCTGTGGAGGACCGGGACCGCGCGACCGCGGTGGTTTGCGCCCTGGCGTGGGAGCGGGGCGCGCGGCTGTTCCGGGTCCACGACGTCGCCCTGACGCGCGAGGCCCTCACTCTGGCGAGTGCAACGACGAACCCAACGTGAACGTCGACGCCTTTAAGTTTCTCGCCCCACGCCTGTGGCCGGACGCCTTCGAGATCCTGCTCGTCGCGTTCGTGATCTACCGCTTCCTGCTGTTCCTCGTGGGCACGCGCGCGCTGCAGATCGTGATCGGCCTCGTGATCCTCTCCCTCGCCTACTTCGTGGCCGTGTTCGCGAAGTTCACGATGATCAGCTCGTTGCTCGGCGTCGTGTTCACCTATGGCGCGTTCGCCGCCGTCGTCGTGTTCCAGCCCGAGCTGCGCAACGCCCTCGCCCGGCTCGGCCAGTCGCATTTCATGCGCGTGTTCTCGCGGGGCGACCGCCAGTCGGTCGCCGAGGAGATCGCCGAGGCGCTCGACCGCCTGTCGCGCGCGGGCACCGGGGCGATCATCGCGATCGAGGGCGACATCGGACTCGAGGAGTTCATCACGACGGGCGTCCCGATGGAGGCGAAGGTCTCGGCCGACCTGCTGACGACGATCTTCACTCCCTACTCGCCGCTGCACGACGGCGCCGTCCTGATCCGCGGCGACCAGATCATCGGCGCGGGCTGCGTCCTGCCCCTCACACAGTTCAAGGTCAGCGACAAGTCGCTGGGCACGCGGCACCGTGCGGCCCTGGGACTGTCGGAAGAGACCGATGCCACCGTGCTGGTCGTCTCGGAAGAGACGTCGACGATCTCCATCGCCAGTCACGGGCTGCTGTACCGCCACCTCACGCCGCCGCAGGTGCGCGACCTGCTCTCGGGGGTCGTCTCGCACCTGGAAGGCGGCGAGCGGGTGACCGCACCTGCCGGCTGACCGACCTCCGTACCGGGCGGCGGCCGCCGTCGCCGGCCTGGTCCTGCTGGGCTACCTGATCACGCTCGCGCCCACCGTCACGCTGTGGGACGCCGGCGAATTCATCACCGCGGCCAAGGTGCTCGGCATCCCGCACCCGCCGGGCACTCCGCTGTTCGTGATGCTCGGCCACGTGTGGGGCGAGGTGCTGCGGGTCGGCGCCTACGCCTGGCGCCTGAACCTGATGAGCGCCTGCTTCTCGGCCGCCGGGGCGGGATGCTTCTTCCTCGTCGCCCACCGCCTGCTCGCGGGTGAGGACACGGTGCGCCGGGTCGGCGGCGCCGCCGCCGCCGCCGTCCTCTCCGCCTTCACCTTCACCGTCTGGCAGAACAGCAACGAGACCGAGGTCTACACGGTGGCGACGTTCAGCATCGCCGCCATTTGCTGGCTCTGCCTGCGCTGGCGCGATACGCGCGGCGCGGCCCGCGCGCCTCACTACCTGCTGCTCGTCGTCTACCTCGCCGCGCTCTCGATTGGCAATCACCTGCTCGCCCTGCTGGTGGGGCCCGCGGTATCGGTGTTCGTGTTCTTCACGCTGCGCGCCGCCCCCGCGGCCGATCCCGCCGAGCGGCGCGTCGAATGGTCGGAGTGGGCGGTCGTGAGCGCCCTCTGGATCGTGTTGATCGCCGTCGGGCTCGGCAGCACGCCGCTGCTCGTTGTGGGAGGGGTGCTGGTCGCCGCGGCCCTCACGGCCTCCGTGCTCGCGGGCTCGCTCTTCTTCCCCCTCGTCGCGCTCGGCGTCGCCGCGGTGGGCGTCTCGACCTACGCCTTCCTCTATATCCGCTCCGGGCTCCAGCCCCTGCTCGACGAGGCCGACCCGGAAACGTGGCGCAACCTCCTCGCCGTCATTCGCCGCGAGCAGTACCCCCACCGCAGCCCGTTCGACAACCCATTGTTCGTCTCGGGACCCGACAACCCGGGTCGCACGCTGACGTTGTTCGCGCTGCAGCTCTTGAACTACGGCCAGTACTTCGCGTGGCAGTGGGGGCGCAGCCTGCGCGAATTCGCCCTGGCCCCAATGCTGCTCTACGCCGCGCTCGGCTTCCTCGGTTGGAACGAGGCCCACCGCCGGGACCGCGGCGTCGCGTACCTGCTCGGCACCCTATGGCTCGTCACGGGGCTCGGCCTCGTCGTCTACATGAACTTCAAGCCCGGCTTCTCGCTCGCGTGGGCTCAGTACCCGACGATGGACCAGCACGAAGTGCGGGAGCGCGACTACTTCTTCACGGTGAGTTTCCAGGTGTGGGGACTCGCCGCGGGGATCGGGCTGGTGCAGGCGAGCCGGGCGTGGCAGCGCGCCGGCCGCTGGACGCTCGCCGCGGCAGGGGGGGGGGCGCTCGCGCTGCTCCCCTTCGCCCTCAACTTCGGTGTGGCGTCCCGGCGCCACGGGCCCGACGCGACCATCGCCCGTGACTTCGCCTACAACCTGCTGCAGTCGGTCGAGCCCTACGGCGTGCTGTTCTCCTTGGGCGACAACGACACCTTCCCGGTCTGGTACCTGCAGGAAGTCGAAGGGGTGCGTCAGGACGTCACCCTCATCAACCTGTCGCTCGCGAACCTCGACTGGTACCTGCGCCAGCTCGCGGCGCGGCCCACGCGGCCGTTCGACGCCACCGCGGCGCCGGCGGTGTATCGCGCGCTCGCCCCTCCCGGGCGGGCGGTCCCCGGGCCGGCGCTGCGGCTCACGGCGGCGGACATCGCGGTGCTCCAGCCGTATCGCGTGCCCGAAGGGGGCGTCTTCCGCGCCGGCAGTCTCGAGCTGCCCATTCGCGCGGGCCAGGCCTTCTTGATCCGCGATCAGGTGATCCTCTTCACGATCGCCGGCGCTTTGCCGGGAGGGGCGGGGGAGCGGCCGGTGGCGTTCGGCGTGTCGTCCGGGCGCGGGTCGTGGCTCGGTCTCGACCCGCATCTCGTGCTGCAGGGACTCGCCTACGCCGTCTTCCCGGGCCGCCCCGACACCCTGAAGCGCTTGGTGCCGGGGATCCAGGGCACGATGGTCGACCCCGCGCGCACCGCGCTGCTCGCCGATTCGGTCTTCTTGTACGGCGGTCTGTTCGCGGCCGACTCGCTGGACCTGGATCCCGCCGCGCGCCAGGTCGCGACGTCGCTGTCGATCCCGCTGCTCGAGCTCGGGAACGCCGCCGCCG
>JBGPOM010000271.1:0-3456 GCA_041488075.1 Gemmatimonadota bacterium | reverse complement strand
TTGCCGATCTGCGCGATGCCGAACGGGATCTTCTGACGCGACGACTGGAGCACGTTCAGATAATTGACGTAGATCCCCTGCGCCGTCTCGGGCCGCAGATAGATCACCGCCGCCTGCTCCTCGACCGGCCCCATGAACGTCTTGAACATCAGGTTGAACTGCCGCGGCGCCGTGAGCGTGCCCTTGTTGCCGCACACGGGACACTGCGCGTCGGGCTGGCCGGGCGTCCCTTTCAAACGGGGATCGTCGGCCCGGAAGCGGTTCTTGCACTGCTTGCAGTCCACCAGCGGATCGGCGAACCCCGCCACGTGGCCCGACGCCTCCCACACCTTGGGATGCATCAGGATCGCGGCGTCCAGCCCCTCGATGTCCTCGCGCTCGTGCACCATCGAGCGCCACCAGCGCTCCTTGATGTTCTTCTTGAGCTCGACGCCCAAGGGCCCGTAATCCCACACGGAGCCGAGGCCGCCGTAGATCTCGGAGGACTGGAACACGAAGCCGCGCCGCTTGGCCAGCGACACGAGCTTCTCCATCGTCTTGTCGACAAGAGGCATAAGGACGCGGAAGTTACAATCCCAGCGCCTCGCGCGCGACCTGCGCGGCCAACGCGGCGAGCGCCGGCGCGTCGAGCCTCCGCCCCTCCGCACCCAAGGCGTGCACGCCGATCATCTCCTCGACCCGCCCCGCGACCACCGCGATCTTCTTCCGGGCCACCTGGGCGCGGCGCACCACCTCGCCCGGGACCTTCCCGACGAACGACGTCCGGTCGAACACCCCCTCGCCCGTGATGACGAGATCGGCTTTGGCGAGCGCCGCGTCGAACCCGACCCGCGCCAGCACCCAGGCGGCGCCCCCGGTGAGCCCCGCGCGCGCGAAGAACGCGAGCCCCGCGCCCAACCCTCCTGCCGCACCCCCCATCGCCATCGTCCCGAGGTCGGCACGGCCCGCCTGCGACCACAGCACCGCCAGCCGCGCCAGCCCCTGCTCGAGCCGCACGATCTCTTCAGGGCGCGCCCCCTTCTGCGGCCCGAAAATGGGCGCCGCCCCGTCGTCGCCAAGTAGCGGCGTCGTCACGTCGGCGAGCCCCACGACGCGCGCGTGCAGCGCCCACCCCGGCTGGAACGTGTCGAGGTCCGCCAGCGACCCGCCACCCTCCGCGAGCGCCTGGCCGGCCGCATCCTGGAACGTCCAGCCGAGCCCGCGCGCGGCACCCGTGCCGCCGTCCACCGTGGCGGTGCCGCCCAACCCGACGACCACGGTCTTGGCCCCGCGGTCAGCCGCCTCCCAGATCAGCTCCCCCACCCCGCGCGTCGTGGTGCGCAGCGGATCCCGCTCCTCGGGCTCGACCAGCGCGAGCCCGCACGCCGTCGCGCTTTCGAAGATCGCCGTCTCGTCGTCGATCCAGCCCAGCTCGGCGCGCACCACCTCACCGACCGGCCCCGTCACATCGAGGCGCTCGCGCAGCGAGCCTGGCGGCAGCACCGCGTCGAGCAAGCCGTTGCCACCGTCGGCGACGGGACACTCAAGCACCGTGGCTTCGGGGATCGCGCGACGGACACCCGCGGCGATCGCCTCGGCGACCTGGCGAGGCCCGAGGGTGCCTTTGAAGGCGGCAGGAGCGACAAGCACGACGGGAGGCACACGCCAACTTGCGATGACCGGGCCGCACGCACCAGTCGGCTGATTCATTGCCGCACAATGCGATGAATCGTGCAAATTGCTAGACAGAAATGGGGGAATTGATCGTTTGATGAGCTTGATGTGACACAAGTTACAGCAGAGGCATTGTTCTTGCCGAATAGCGCCCAGATTCTCTGCTCAGGGCAAACCGCCGGCGACGGCGGGGCGCAAAGCCTAGGGGTCTCAGGGAAACACTGAGACAGCCCGGCTGCCAGACGCCTAGCCCGAGTGGGAGAGGAAGTTCGCTTCGCTCACATCGGGTTCTAGGGCGCACGGTGTGTGGCAGGCGATCACCCCCTGGGGGAAACCTCAGGGGGTTTCTCTTTGCTTGACTGACCCCGGGCCGATGTTTGACTGACCCCGGGCGCAAGCCCGGGGAACACCCAAACTCAACCCCCGGAGTCTTACTACCCGACCTCGATAATCTGATCCCTCCTCGTCCCGACACTCACATATCTTACCGGCGCCCCCGCCAAGTCCTGCAGCCTATCCACATACGCCCTCGCCGCCGCCGGCAAGTCCGCGAGCCGCCGAGCCTCAGTCAGCTGCTTCTGCCACCCCGGCAACGTCTCGTACATCGGCTCCACCCGCTCGATCGTCTCGACGTCGGCCGGCATGCTGTCCATCGTTTCCCCATCGAGCCGGTAGCCCACACACACGGGGATCTGCGCGAACGTGTCGAGCACGTCGAGCTTCGTGACGGCGAGCCCCGTGAGTCCGTTGACGCGCACCGCATAGCGCACCACCACCGCGTCGAACCAGCCGCAGCGGCGCGGCCGCCCCGTCGTCGCCCCGAACTCGCCGCCCAGCTCGCGGATCCGCCCGGCCTCCCCGGGCTCCGCCTCGGTGGGCAGCGGGCCGTTGCCCACCCGCGTCGTGTACGCCTTCACGACCCCCAGCACCGCGTCGATCGCCGTGGGGCCGATCCCCACCCCCACTGCTGCACCGCCCGCGGTCGTATTAGAAGAGGTGACGTACGGGTACGTCCCGTGGTCCACGTCGAGCAGCGCCCCCTGCGCCCCCTCGAGCAGCACCGACTCCCCGCGCTCCAGCGCCTCCCACACGACCCGGCCCGAGTCCACCGCCAGCGGCAACAGCCGCGGCGCCAGGCGCGCGAGCAGCTGCACGTGCTCCTCGGCGCCGGCGCGTTCTCCGCTCCCCCGCGTGCGCTCGAGCAGCCCCAGCATCTCGTTCGCCGCCTCCACCCGCGCCCGCACCAGCTCCTGCGCGCGCACCAGATTGCGCAGGTCGCCGACCCGGATGCCGCGGCGCCCGTACTTGTCCTCATAGGTCGGCCCGATCCCCCGCCCCGTCGTGCCGATCTGCTCCTTCTTCTCGCGGGCGCGGTCCAGCAGCTTGTGATACGGCAGCGTCAAATGCGCCCGGTCCGAGATGTGGAGCTTGTGCTCGGTGCGGACACCCCGGGCGGTGAGCGCGTCGAGCTCGGCAAAGAACTGCTCGGGGTCCAGCACGACGCCGTTGCCGACGACGCACACGGCACCCTGGAGGATTCCCGAAGGGATCTGATTCAGCACGAATTCTCCGCCGCCGTCGCCCGTATCCACCGTGTGCCCGGCATTCGCCCCGCCCTGGTAGCGCACCACGAGATCGGCGCGCTCGGCGAGCACGTCCACGATCTTGCCCTTCCCTTCGTCGCCCCACTGGGCGCCGACCACGACTACACAGTGCGTCTTCGGTCCGAACATGACCCCTCGGTGTGTCGCCAAAAAAAAAGCCGCCCGGCGGGGGGCGGCGCTGATGCATCCTCTGAAAGAA
>JBGPOM010000270.1:0-3494 GCA_041488075.1 Gemmatimonadota bacterium | reverse complement strand
TGGTAGGGCTGGCGCGCCGCCGGTTCGTCCGGGTCGGCGAGGAGCGTGACGCGGCAGTCGACCACGCGCGGCGCCGATGTCGGACCGGCGAGCAGGACGGTGGTCGCCCAGCCCGACTTGACGCGGAATCCGAGGGCGGCTCGGGGGGGGGGCGCGACCGGCATCCCTCTACGGGCCCTTCGCCTCGAACATCCCCACTGCACCCTGCTCGCGGCATGAGATCACAGCGGCGAGGAGAGAGGAGGCAACGAGACGCGCGCGCATGACCAGACTCCGCGAGGTTAGGAAATGACAGCCCGAATCAGCCGGATCGTCACCAGCGCGCCACCTACCAGCAGCGCGCCGCACAACACGAAGATAGCGGCTGCCAGCACCGCGACGAACAGCCCGTCGCGCCGCCCCGCGGCAGCAGGATCGGTCGCGTGGCGCTCGAGCAGCGCGACGTTCTTGAGGTTGGCCTTCCAGACGATGTCGAACACGTCGCCGACGAGCGGCACTGCCCCGACCAGGGCATCGATCGCGATGTTGGCGGCGATGCGCCCGAGGGTGGCACGCGAGGCGCCGAGGCGCAGCCCCTCGATGAGAATCCAGGTAGCGAGCAGGGCGCCGGCGGCGTCCCCCAACCCGGGGACGAGGCCGAGCACGGGGTCCAATCCGAGGCGCAGCGATGTGCCGGGTACTGTGATCCCGGCGTCGAGCCACACGGCGAAGCGGCGGAGGCGGGCGAGGGAGGGGGGCACGAGGGCCACCTTCATAACTGGGGCGGGAGGACTCGAACCTCCAACTTCCCGGTTAACAGCCGGGCGGTCTGCCAGTTGACCTACGCCCCAAGGCGCTCCCAAAACTAGCTAGCTTTCGCCTATGCGGTACTTCGTCACCGGCGCGACGGGGTTCATCGGCGGGCGACTCGTCCGCCAACTCCGCGCCGCCGGCCACCAGGTCCGGGCCCTCGTCCGCTCTCCCTCCAAGGCTCCGGACCTCGCCCGACTCGGCGCCACCCTGCACCCCGGCGACATCACCGACAAGGAAACGATGCGCGCCGCGATGCGCGGCAGCGATGGCGTGTTTCACCTCGCCGCCTGGTACCGAATCGGGCCCAGACCCACCGAGCGCCGCACCGCCGAACGGATCAACGTGCAGGGCACGCGCAACGTGCTCGAGTTGATGCGGGAGCTCGGCATCCCGAAAGGTGTGTACACCAGCACCCTCGCCGTCTTCGGCGATACGCACGGCTGGGTCGGTGACGAATCGTATCGCCACACCGGGCCCTGGCTCTCCGAGTACGACCGCACCAAGTGGAAAGCGCACTACGAGGTGGCCGTCCCCATGATCGACGCCGGACTGCCGCTCGTGCTCGTGCAGCCGGGGGTCGTGTATGGCCCCGGCGACCCCAGCGTCATCGGGTCGCTGCTGCGGCAGTACCTCCGGCGCACCCTGCCCGCCGTCCCCAAGGGCACCGCCTACTGCTGGGGCTACGTGGACGACACCGCCCGCGGACACATCCGGGCCATGGAGAAGGGCCGCATGGGCGAGTCCTACATCCTCGGCGGCCCGCCGCATACGCTCGAGGAAGCGCTCGAGATCGCCGAACGAATCACCGGGATCCGCCCGCCCTGGCTCCGCCTCCCGGCGGGCCTGCTCCGTGCCGCGGCGGCCGCCGCGGGTCTCGTGGAGCGGATCGTCCCTCTCCCCGAGACCTACTCGGCCGAAACCCTACGGGTGGCGGCCGGCGTGACCTATCTGGGCAGCAGCGAGAAGGCCCACTCGGAGCTCGGGTGGTCGGTGCGGGGACTCGAAGCGGGGCTGCGGGAAACGTTGGCGCACGACATGCGATTGCTCGGCATGCGGGACACGAACCACACGATACGGCCAGCCCAGCCACGCGACTTACGGGCGATCATCGCGTTGCTCGAAGCGAACGACCTCCCGGTGGCGGGACTGGCGGAGCATCTCGAGACGACCCTCGTCGCACAGGCTGACGCCGGGCTCATCGGCTGCGCGGCGGTCGAGGTCTATGGCGCCGTTGGGCTGCTGCGCTCGGTGGCGGTGGACGGGACTCGACGCGGTGAGGGGTTGGGCCACCAGCTCACGCAAGCGGCGCTCGACCTCGCGCTGGCGCATGGCGTAAACACGGTCTACCTCCTGACGACGACCGCCGGGGCTTTCTTCCCTCGCTTCGGCTTCGGGGAGATCACGCGGGACCAGGTGGACGCCGCCGTACAACGGTCGGTCGAATTCACGACCGCCTGCCCCGCCAACGCCGTCGCGATGCGCGCTCAGCTCGGCCAATGAAGCAGCTCGTCATCCCGCGCCATGGGCCGCCCGAGGTCCTCGAAGTGCGCGAGGCGCCCGACCCCGCCGTCCTGCCCGGCACCGTGCGAATCCGGGTGCGCGTCGCGGGCGTCAACTTCTCCGATCTGCTCGCCCGCCAGGGCCTCTATCCCGACGCGCCGAAGCCGCCGTGCACGATCGGCTACGAGGTGGCGGGCGTCGTGGACGCCGTCGGCGCCGGCGTCGCGACCCTTCGAGCCGGCGACCGCGTAGTCGCCACGACGCGGTTCGGAGGCCAGAGCGAGTTGGTGGTCGTCCCCACCGCCGTGGTGTTCCCCCTCCCCGCCGGCTGGAGCCTGGAGCAGGGCGCCGCCTTCCCGGTGGTTTATCTCACCGCTCACCACATGCTGGTGCGGGTTGCCGCCGCGCGGCGTGGTGAGACGGTGCTGGTTCACGCGGCGGCGGGGGGCGTGGGCCTCGCGGTCGCAGAGCTGAGTCGCATCCTCGGTTTCCGGGTGCTCGGGCTCGCCTCCACCGGCAAGCACGCGATCTTGCGCGAGTACGGCGTCGAGCCGCTCGACAGCCGCGACCCACGCTGGTTCGACGCGGTCCGCCGCGTGGCCCCGCGCGGCGTGGATGTCGTGCTCGACGCGGTGGGCGGCGACTCGTGGCGCCACGGCTACCGGCTGCTCGCGCCGGCCGGCCGGCTCGTCTGCTACGGAGCGTCGGTGCTGTCGGAGGGCACGGGCCGCAATCTGCTCAAGACCCTCTGGCGGGTCGTGCGCTTTCCGCGCTTCGGCACTCTGGGGCTGATGAACGACAACAGGAGCGTGGCGGGGGTGAACCTGGGACACCTCTGGGACGACCAGGCGCTGCTCGCGCCGCAGGTCGAGGCCCTGCTCGGCTACGCGCGCGAAGGAAAACTCACGCCGCGCGTGGACCGCACCTTCCCACTCGCCGAGGCCGCCGCCGCCCACCGCTACATTCACGAACGGCGCAACATCGGGAAAGTCGTGTTGACCCTCTAGCTAGTACTTGAGGCCCGCCTTCTCGGCGAACGCTTCGAACGCTGCTTGCTGCTCCGCCGTCAGGTGCTCGGGCATTTCCACGTGCACCTCGACGTACTGATCCCCCCGCCGTCCGGTCTTCTCGATCCCCTGCCCCGGAATGCGGAACTTCTGCCCATGCTGCGTGCCGGGCGGCAGCTTCAGCACCACTTTCTT
>JBGPOM010000269.1:0-3499 GCA_041488075.1 Gemmatimonadota bacterium | reverse complement strand
GACCGGGACGACCTCAATGTCCCTTGGGAGGAGGGGGCCGCGATCGCCGCCGCCTGGCCCGGGGCGGAGCTCGTGACCACGAGCGGCCTGGGACACCGCGACATCGTGCGGGATCCCGGCGTCGTGGCCCGCGCCGTGGATTTCCTGCGCCTCGGGCCGGACTCCGCGGCCGACACCCCGCCCTGCGCCGTAACGGATGAGGGCGCTTGGCTGGACCGCGACTTGTTCGGGCGGGAGGACCGCAAGCAGAGACTCTTTGGTATCTCGGATACCCAATAGTATCTGAAACTCGTCTTGTCCGAACCGGTTGGGAGCCAGGAATCCGCCAAGCCCGCGGCTCGCCTCGAGAATACCATCGGCATCCTCATCATCGCGTTGCCCACAGTGCGGGACGCAAATCGCCGCGGCACTACTCGCCTCCCCCACCTGCCACCGCCTCGTGAATGCCGAGGAGCTGCAGCGTCTGGCGGCGGACGCCGATCGCGACGCGCAGCCGGGAAATTTCAGCAACGGGCTCGCCGCGTGGCGTCGCGCGCTCGAGCTGCTTCCTCCCGACTCCCATCAGTTCGCAGCCGTCTCCGTCAAGCTGTCCGACTTGAGCCGTCGCGCGGACCCCGCCGCGACAGGCACGGCGCCTCAATAAAAACCGGCCCGAGCCGGCGCTGCTGGATTCGCGGAAGCGACGCGCAGAACGAGGGAGCGGACGAACTACCGCACGTTGTGGGAGTACGGAATGCTGATCGTGATTCTGAGTGAAGATGACGCGGATCCCGGCCCTTGACTGGGGTACGCCCTAATCTAGGTTTGGCGACACATGCCGTACATCATTGCAGAGCCCTGCGTCAATGTGAAGGATCGGTCCTGCGTGGATGTCTGTCCGGTGGACTGCATCTACGAGGGCGAGGACATGCTGTACATCCACCCCGATGAGTGCATCGACTGCGGCGCCTGCGAGCCCGAGTGCCCGGTCACGGCGATCTTCCCGGAAGAGGATACCCCCCCGCAGTGGAAGGACTACATCGCGAAGAACCGCGATGTCTTCCAGAGCGCCAACCCACCCGGCAAGCCGCAGCGCAAGGGCTCTTAGCCGACCAGTCGTCCCTCTTTCGCCGCCACCTCACGCAACCCCACGACGAGCGCCTGCATCTCGTGCTGGATGCGGTCCAAGTCGACGCGCGCTCGTTCGGGATCGGCTTCTCCTGCCGCGGCGCGCACAGCGATCCGGTTCAGCGACCGGGCCTTCTCGATCAGATCGTCCATGAGGGCCCGGAGCGCGAAGTAGCGGCGCCGGTCGCCGTAGGATCCCCGGAACCGGCCGACCAGCTCCTCGGCCGGCACGGCGCGGGCCTGGCGTAGCAGCTCCTCGGGGCTGCGCCCGAAGATTTCCTCCTTGTCCCACACCTCTGTCCCACCCGCTTCGGAAAACCACAACCGGCCGCGCCACCATGCTTCGTCCTCGAGCCGGAGGCGTAGCATCACGCGCCACTGCAGTCCCTCGACGTGGATGTAGCCGACGAACCCCTGCCGCATCGGCTCGATGTCGGGGGATGGCTGGGCGGGAGGGGGGGGCATGAATGAAGGCTACCTCAGCGCAGCCCATCAAGGAAGTCTGCCAGCGCGCGACTCGTCGCGAGGGGCTGTTCGAGCGGCGCCAGGTGGCCTGCCGCGGGAATGACGGCGAACTGAGCGCCCGGGATCCCCTCCGCCATCGCGCGCATGCCATCGGCGGGCGCGATCTTGTCGTCCTGGCCGGCAACCACCAGCGCCGGCACGCCGATGGTGCCGAGCGTGGGGGTCGAGTCGGGCCGATCGCGCAGGGCGCGCAACGCCCCCACGAGTCCCGGGACCGGCGTCCGGTTGATCATCTCGCGCACGTGCGCCACCAGATCGGGTTGCGCCGCGAACGTCGCCGGCGCGAGCAGCTGCGGCAGCAATCGCTCGGCGATCGCCGCGGCCCCCTCCCGCTCGGCGAGGGTCGCCATCTCGTCCCGGGCCCGCCGCGCCTCCGCCGAATCGGCGGCCGCCTTCGTGTTGCACAACACCGCCGCTCGCACGCGGGTCGGATGCCGGCGCAACAGCTCGAAGAGGATGTACCCGCCCAGCGAAAGACCGCACACGACAGCCCGCTCGAGCTCCAGCGCGTCGAGCACTTGCACGATGTCGTCGGCGTAGCGCGCCACCGAGTAGCCGTCGGCAGGCACGCTCGACGCTCCCGCGCCTCGCAGGTCGGGGGCGATCCGCTTCCACCGGGACAGACCCGCGAGTTGGTGCCGCCACATAGTCCGGTCGAACGGGAAACCGTGAATGAAGAGGATCGGCGCGCCCTCACCCCGTACTTCGACCGCCAGATCGGCGCCGCCCGCCGGCACGCGCAGCGGATCGCGGGCCGTGCCGCGGGGGCCGCCCAGCACCCGGGCGACCTCGTCGGGGATCGGTGTCGGGCGGCCGGCGCGGTCGATGCACACGAATACCAGTGTCGCCTCGGCCACGATGGCACCATCGGAGACGCGTTTCGCGACGTGCTGCATCGTGAAGCTCGTCGTCCCGCGATCGGTCACGACCGTCTCGATGCTCAGCACGTCGCCCGGGAACGCACCCGCCCGGTACTCAACCGTCGCCTTCCGCACCGCCGGCCAGACCTGGTTCCGCTTGAACAGGTCCATCCCCGGACCCTTCGCGAGGGCGTCCCAGCGCGCCCGCTCGAACAGGGCGAGGAACGACGCTTCGTTCAAGTGCCCGAATGCGTCGCACTCGAACGGGTAGACGGTCAGATCGACTGTGGGGAGAGCGGTCACGGCCAGGCAAACGTATGCCAGAAAACGACTCGTTGCACGTTGCCGGCTGCCAGCGTCCCGAGAACGGCAAAGGCCTTGGCGCCATACGTGGGGTCGAGCCGAAGGCCGTGCTCGGCGGCGAGGGCATGGGCGCGCTCACCCGCCGGCGTCGGATGGCCGTACCCGGCGCCCAGGCCATTCACCACCTCCACGCGGATTGCGGATTGCGGATTGCGGATTGGTAGGGCGTGCTTCGAGAGCAAGCGGCAGGCCCCGCTCGCCAGGCGCATGACGCGCCACCGATTGGCGACGAGGCGCGGGGCGACGCGCACCGCGATCACGCGCGTGGGCCAGCCGAGCCACGCCATGCCCAAGGCAATCCCGGCCGCGGTCCCGCCGGTGCCGAGGGGCACGACGACGGCGTCGGGGGGCACGTCGAGCGGCGTCGCCAACTCGAGCGCGGCGATGAGGTGACCGAGGACCGCGCGCGGGTGCGCGCCGCCTCCCGGTATCCAGCGCGGCGCGCCCAACTGCCGCGCACAGAGCCATGCACGCAACAAGGCGAGGGGGAGTCCCGCCCGTGACCCCGCCCGGATCACGCGGTCGGCGGCCCGGGCCGTCGCCGCGGCCACCGCGCGACTCGCGTCGGTATCGGGCTGCGGGAACTGCGCCAATACGATTCGGTGGCCAAGCCGGTGGCCGTGGATGGCGGTGGCGAGACAATG
>JBGPOM010000268.1:0-3510 GCA_041488075.1 Gemmatimonadota bacterium | reverse complement strand
GCGCTCCTACAAGGGCCGGGCGTTCCTCTCCGTCCCCGTCGTGTACGCGGCGCCCGGCGGCTCGCCCAAGCCGATCGGCGTCATCAACCTCACCGACCGGCTGGGCGCCGACGCGTTCACCGCCGGGGACCGCAAGCTCGTCGCGGCGATCGCGAACCAGATCGGCGCGGCGGTCGAGAACGCGCGCCTCGTGGAGCGCGATCAGGGCCAGCAGCGCGTGCGGCGCGAGCTGGAGCTGGCGCACGACCTGCAGCTCAAGCTCCTGCCGTCGCCGCTGGTCGTGGCGGCCAAGGCCGACGTGGCCGCGCGCTGCCGCTCCGCCGAGTCGGTGGGCGGGGATTTCTACAACCTGCTGAGCCTCCACGGCGACCGCATCGGCGTGATGATCGGCGACGTCTCGAGCCACGGATTCGGGGCCGCGTTGATCATGGCGCTGGCGATGGCGACGTCGGGGATCCACGCGGAGACGGCGGAGTCGCCCAGCCAGGCGCTGCGGCA
Source organism: Gemmatimonadota bacterium (assembly GCA_041488075.1). Classification (GTDB taxonomy): domain Bacteria; phylum Gemmatimonadota; class Gemmatimonadetes; order Gemmatimonadales; family GWC2-71-9; genus 20CM-2-65-7. The sequence continues at coordinate 3,012 of JBGPOM010000268.1, read as the reverse complement.
AATGGAGGGCTCGCTCGCCGAGGAGCTGGCGCACACCGAGATGTTCCTGAGCCTGTTCTATGCCGTGATCGATCCCGTCGCGGGCCGGATCGCGTATGCCAACGCGGGCCACCCCCACGCCTTCCTCGTCAGCGGCGACACCGGCGCGGCGGAGCGGCTCGCAGCCACCCGGCCCCCGCTCGGCCTCGGCGTCGGCGGCGAGGAGCACAGCAAGCCCTGGCGCCGCCGCGAAGCGCTCCTCTGCCTGTTCACCGACGGCCTGGTCGATGCCAGGAACGAGCTGGGCCAGCGCTTCGGCGAGGAGCGCATCCTGAGTCACGTGACCAACCTCCGCGCCCGCCCGGCGCGGGAGATCCTCGAGGCCGTCTTCACCGACATCGCCGCGTTCACCGGCGGCGCCCCCGCCTCGGACGACCGCACCCTCGTCCTGCTCAAGGCTTGAGGCCGAACAAGCGCCTCGGCCAGCATTTCCTGGCCGACCCCAACATCCTCGGCCGCATCGTGGATGCGCTCGACCCGCAGCCGGACGACGTCGTGATCGAGATCGGGCCGGGGGAGGGGAGCCTCACCGACGTGCTGCTCGCCCGCGGGGCGCGGGTCATCGCCATCGAAAGGGATCCCCGCTTGGCCGCGGCGCTAAGGGCGTGGGGCGTTGGGCGTGGGGCGTCGGCACTGACCCTGATCGAGGGTAACGCACTCGAGACCGATTGGCATGCGCTGCTCCCACGCCCCACGTCCCACGCCCCGCGTACGGGGTTTAAGATCGTTGGCAACATCCCCTACAACATCACCTCGCCGCTGATCGAGAAGGCGCTGCAGCCTCCTCTCCCATCCCGCATCGTCTTTCTCGTGCAGCTCGAGGTGGCGCAGCGGATCGCGGCGATGCCGGGGAGCAAGACCTACGGCGCGCTGTCGATCGGCGTGCAGGCCCAGTGCCGGGTCGAGCAGCTGTTCACCGTCCCCGCGGGGGCGTTCCGCCCCCCTCCCAAGGTGAAGAGCGCGCTGCTGCGGCTGACGCCGCTCGCCCAACCGCTCGCCCTGCCTGAGGAAGTCGCGCCGCTGCGCACGTTTGTCGTGGCCTGCTTCAGCCGCCGGCGCAAGCAGCTCCGCAACGCCGTCCCGGGGGCGAGTGCGGCGGGGCTCTTGGCGCTGGGGTTCGATCCCCAGGCACGGCCGGAGACGCTCGCGCCCAGCGATTTCGTGCGGCTCTTGCGCGGGAGTCGGCAATTGTGAAATAGTTCACAATGCGGAAGATCTCCGTCAGCACGGTGCGGCGCCTCTCCCTCTACCTCCGGTTCCTCGAGCAGTCGCTCGCCCAGGGACGCCCCACCATCTCGTCGGGGGAGCTGGCCCGGCTCGGCGGCACCACCTCGGCGCAAGTCCGCAAAGACCTCTCGTTCTTCGGCTCCTTCGGCAAGCGCGGCCTCGGCTACTCCGTCCCCGAGCTCGCCGCCAGGATCCAGGGCATCCTCGGCCTCGAGCGCGCCTACCGCGTCGTCCTCGTGGGCGCGGGGAAAATGGGCGGCGCCCTCGCGCAGTATCACGGGTTCCGGCAGCGCGGCTTCCACATCGCGGCGATCTACGACCAGGACGCCCGCAAGATCGGCTCCCACTGGAACGGGCTCGTGGTACGCGACGTGAAGCACCTCGAAGTCGACTGGAAGAAGGAGCCGAGCGACATCGCCATTGTCGCGACGCCCGCCGCCGCCGCGCAGGGCGTCGTCGACCGCCTGGTGCGCTGCGGCGTCAAGGCGATCCTCAACTTCGCCGCCGTCCCCCTCACGGTCCCCGCCGATGTCGAAGTGAAAACCGTGAACATGGCGTTGGAGCTCGAGACGCTGAGCTACGCGTTGGCCAATCGTTAGATTGGGAGCCATGCCCCGCGTCCGCGTCACCTCCGAAATCGGCCCCCTGCGGGCCGTTCTGGTCCATACGCCGGGGAACGAGCTGGTCGCGGTCACGCCGGGGAACCGCGAGGACTACCTCTACGACGACATCATCGATCTCGAGAGTGCCCAGCGGGAGCACCGGCGGCTGGTGGCGGTGCTGGAGCGGTTCGCCGAAGTGCACGAGGTGCGCACCTTGCTCACCGAGCTGGTCGCGCGGCCCGACGTCCGTGAGTTCCTGACCACCCGCGCGCTCGAGGTCGTGCCGTCGGACCTCTTGGCGAAGCAGTTCGCGGCGCTGCGGCCCGAAGACTTGGTCGCGCTGATGGTCGAGGGCGCGGTCGAGGAGGCGGGGCCGATCGCCCGCGCGCTGAACGAAGTCGGCTATTCCCTGCCGCCGCTGCCGAACCTCTTCTTCACGCGCGACGTGGGGATCGTGATCGGCGAGCACTCGATCATCGGCTCGATGCGCTACGGCGTCCGCTGGACCGAGGAGCTGCTCGTCAAGGCGCTGTTCCGCTACCACCCGAAGCTCGAGAACGCCGGCATCCTGTACGACGGCTCGGAGGAGAAGCGGAACAACTACACGCTGGAAGGCGGGGACGTGCATCCGATCCGCCCCGACCTGCTGGTGCTCGGGTTCAGCGAGCGGTCCAGCCCCGCCGCGCTCGACCACCTCTGCGATCTCGTGTTCGAGCACTGCGGCGTGACCGACGTGGTGATCGTCGTGCTCCCCGCCGAGCGGACGGCGATCCATCTGGACATGATCTTCACGCAGATCGACAAGGAGGTCTGCTGCGTCTATCCGCCCCACTTCGTGGGCCCCGAGCGCCTGGCGGTGCTGCACCGCCGCAAGCGCTCCAAGGGCGTGAAGGAGATGCCGAACTTCTTCGCCGCGATGCAGGCGGTGAATCAGCCGCTCGAGCCGGTCTTTTGCGGCGGCAGCCAGCGCGCCCTCCAGGAGCGGGAGCAGTGGGCGTCGGCGTGCAACTTCTTCACCGTCCGCCCCGGCGTCGCGGTGAGCTACGCGCGCAACGAAGCGACGCTCGCCGAGCTGGAGCACGCCGGCTTCCGCGTCATCTCGGCCGTGAATTTCCTCACGGGCGAGGAAGCGCTCGAGGAGGGC
>JBGPOM010000267.1:0-3518 GCA_041488075.1 Gemmatimonadota bacterium | reverse complement strand
CGACCACGGTGTCGCCGGCCTTGACGTTCGCCCGTCCCCACGAGCCGGCGACCAGGTTGATCGCTTCGGTCGTGCCCCGCGTAAACACGACGCCCTCGGGGGCCCAGGCGTTCACGAAGCGCGCCACGGCGCCGCGCGCCGACTCGTAGGCCTCGGTGGCGGCGACCGCGAGGCCATACGCGCCGCGATGGACGTTGGCGTTGCTGGTGCTGTAGTAGCCGAGGATCGCGTCGAGCACCTGGCGCGGCTTCTGGGTCGTCGCGGCATTGTCGAGATACACGAGCCGGTGGCCGTGCTCCTTGCGCGCGAGGATCGGGAAGTCGGGGCGGATCTTGCCGGTGTCGAGCATCAGAAGTCCTTCGACGATTCCGTCGTCACCGGGTCGGCCTGGTTCTGGAGTGCCGCGTGCAGGGCGTGCCACGCGAGGTTGGCGCACTTCACGCGGGCCGGGAAGGCTCGCACACCACCGAAGGCGGCCAGCTTGCCCGGGGCGGTCGCGCCGCCCGCGAGCATGTCGCGGAACGCCTGGAACAGCGCTTCCGCCTCGGCGACCGGCTTCCCTTTCACCGCTGCCGTCATGAGCGACGCCGAGGCCTTGGAGATGGCGCACCCCGCGCCGTCGGGCATCTGGAACCCGATGTCGCTGATCGTGTCGCCGTCCAGGCGCACGTACAGCTTGATCCGGTCGCCGCAGTTCGGGTTGTGGCCTTCGGCGCTACGGTTCGCGTCCTCGAGCCGCCGGAAATTGCGCGGGTTCCGGTTATGGTCGAGGATGGTTTGCTGGTAGAGCTCGGCGAGGTCGCTCATCACTCCGCCAGGCGTGCCCGCACGATCCCGTCCAACTGCGCCCGCAACGGCGCCACGTCCATGCGGTTCAGGATCTCCGCCACAAAGCCGTAGGTCAGCAGCCGGCGGGCCTCGGCTTCATCCAACCCGCGGCTCCGCAGGTAGAACATCGCCTTCGGGTCGAGTGGGCCCACGGTCGAGCCGTGCGTGCACTTCACGTCGTCGGCGTAGATCTCGAGCTGCGGCTGGCTGTCGGCGTGCGCCTCACTCGAGAGCAGCAGGTTGTTGTTCGTCTGCTTCGAGTCGGTCTTCTGGGCGCCGGGCCGGACGATGATGCGGCCGTTGAAGACGCCGCGCGACCGGCCGGCCAGCACGCCGTTGAAGTACTCGTGGCTCTCGCAGTGGGGGGCCGCGTGGTCGATCGCGGTGTGATGGTCGGCGTGCTGGTCCCCCGCGAGGACGTAGAGTCCGTTCAGGATCAGGTAACCGCCTGGTCCGGCGAGCGTCCCGCGCAGGTCGTGCCGCGCGAGCGCGCCGCCCAACGAGACGGCGTGGACGTTGACGGTGCTGTCGCGCCCCTGATGGACCTCGGTAACAGCCACGTGGTACGCCCGGTCGCTCTCACGCTGGACGCGGTAGTAGTCGGCGCGGGCGCCCTCGCCGGCCACAAGTTCGGTGACGGCATTGGTCCAGTACACGCCCTCTCCGAGGGCCGCGTAGGTCTCCACTACGGCGGCGCGGGCTTGCCGCTCGATCACGATCAGGTTGCGCGGGTGCGCGACGGACCGTGCGCCGCCGACCGGAGGCGTCGCCAAGAACAGCAACTGGATCGGCTCCTCGATCGTCACTTTGGCCGGCACGTAGACGAACGCGCCGTCGCGCACGAACGCGGTGTTCAGCGCGGCGAACGGGCGATCGGTGAAGCCGGCGTACTTGCCGAGGTGTTCCCGGATGGGCCCGGGATCGGTCGTGAGCGCAGCGGCAAGGCTCTCGACCCGTGTGCCCGCCGGGAGGCCCGTCGCCCGCGACAGCGCCGGGCTGAAGCATCCGTCGACGAAGACGAGCCGGGGGCCGGGCCCGAGGAGGAACGGCGCGATCGCATCGGGATGCGGGACGCGCGATGCGGGATGCGCCAGCTCGAACGCGGTCTCGATGATCGAGGCGACGCTCGTGAAGCGCCACGCTTCCTGCTTGGTGGTGGGGAAGCCCAGCTCACCGAACCGGGCGATGCCGCCGTCGCGTAGATCCTTGAGCCACGCCGGCGCCCCCGCGGCGCCGTTGGCCGCGAACGCCCGATACGCCTCGACGTACCGCTCGACCGCCACCATCACGACACCATGGCGCCAGCGCGCAGCCAGTCGTACCCCTTCGCCTCGAGCTCATGCGCCAACTCAGGCCCGCCCGACTTGACGATCCGGCCGTCGGCCAGGACGTGGACAACGTCGGGGGTGATGAAGTTCAGCAGGCGCTGATAGTGCGTGACGATGACGAACGCCCGGTGCGGGGCCCGCAGCTTGTTGACCGCCTGCGCGACGGTTTTCAGGGCGTCGATGTCCAGCCCTGAGTCGGTTTCGTCGAGCAGGGCGAGGCGCGGCTCGAGCACCGCGAGCTGCAGGATCTCGTTGCGCTTCTTCTCGCCGCCCGAGAAGCCCTCGTTCACCGGGCGATTCATCAGGGTATCGTCCCACCCGATCGCCTTGAGCTTGTCCTCGAGCACCTGGAGGAAGTCGAGCGGGTCAAGCTCCTCCTGGCCGCGGTGCTTGCGAACCGCGTTCACCGCCGAGCGCAGGAAGTAGGAGTTCGTGATGCCGCGGATCTCGACGGGATACTGGAACGCGAGGAACAGGCCCTCGCGCGCCCGCTCCTCCGGCTTCATCGCGAGCAGGTCTTTCCCTTCGTACGTGGCGGTGCCCGCGGTGACGGTGTAGGCCGGGTGGCCCGCCAGGACCTGGGCGAGCGTGCTCTTTCCCGAACCGTTCGGCCCCATGATGGCGTGCACCTCGCCGGCGCGGACCGACAGGTCGATCCCGCGCAGGATCTCCGTCCCGGCAACCGAGACGTGGAGGCCCTTGACCTCCAACATCACCCGACGCTCCCTTCGAGACTGATGCCGAGCAGCCGGGTCGCTTCGACGGCGAACTCCATCGGCAGCTCCTTGAAGACTTCCTTGCAGAAGCCATTGACGATCATCGACACCGCGTCCTCGGCAGAGAGGCCGCGCTGGCGCAGGTAGAAGATCTGATCCTCGCCGATCTTCGACGTGGACGCTTCGTGCTCCATGATCGCCGTGCTGTTGCGCACGTCGATGTAGGGGAACGTGTGCGCGCCGCATTGGTCGCCGATGAGCATCGAGTCGCACTGCGAATAGTTGCGTGCGCCGTCGGCGCCCTTCATGATCTTCACGAGACCGCGGTAGGTGTTCTGCCCGCGCCCCGCCGAGATGCCCTTCGACACGATCGTGGAGCGCGTGTTCTTCCCGAGGTGGATCATCTTGGTGCCGGTGTCCGCCTGCTGCCGGCGGCTGGTCACGGCGACGGAGTAGAACTCGCCGATCGAGTTGTCGCCCTGCAGGATGCAGCCGGGATACTTCCAGGTGATCGCCGAGCCGGTCTCCACCTGCGTCCAGGAAATCTTGGAATTCACACCCAGGCATTTGCCGCGCTTGGTGACGAAATTGTAAATTCCGCCCTTGCCGTTCTTGTCGCCGGGATACCAGTTTTGGACGGTCGAGT
>JBGPOM010000266.1:0-3527 GCA_041488075.1 Gemmatimonadota bacterium | reverse complement strand
GGCCACCCGGGCCAGGTCACCTACCGCTGGGCCAATGCGGCGCGGCGCCGGGCCCGGCTGCGCGTGCGGGAGATCCGCCCCGATCTGTTGGGCGGTTCCCAACCGCCGCGGCGCATTCTCGTGCCGGGCGCGGGCGCCACCCGGGAGGACCTGCCGGTCGTCCCCCACCATCGCGGGCGCGAGATGGCCGGGGGGTTCGTCGTGGACAGCGTGGGTCCCTTGGGTCTCGGCCGGCGCCGCAGCCGTATCGACCTGCCGTGGGAGGTTATCGTCTACCCGCCGCTCGTCTCGATGCGACTCCGGGCATCAGTCGCCCAGGCGCTGCGGCGGCGTGACGCGGGGATGAAGCCGATCCGCGAGCTGGGGGAGGGGCGGCTGTTCGAGTCGCTGCGCGAGTGGGTGCCGGGGGACGACATCCGGCACATCGACTGGAAGGCCACCGCCCGGCGCCGCAAGGTCATCACCCGCCAGTACGAGGCGGAGCGCCGCCAGCAGGTCCTGCTCGTGCTCGACCTCGGCCGCCTGATGACCGCCGAGATCGCGGAAGGCGTGCCGCGCCTCGACTTCGTGGTACAGGCGGCGCTCGAGCTGGCGTACGCCGCGGCGCAGCACGACGACAACGTCGGCATCATGACGTTCGCTGACGGGGTGCAGCACTTTGTGGCGCCCGAGCGCGGTCGCCTGGGGGTGCGCCGCGTGCTCGACGTCCTGGCGGTCGTCGAGCCCAAGCTGGTCGAATCCGACTATCCGGGGGCGTTCCGCTACCTCGCGGTGCGCAACCGCAAGCGGTCCCTGACGGTGCTCTTCACCGATGTGATCGACCGCTTTGCGTCGGACGCGCTGGTGGCGAACGTGGCCTCGCTCCGCCCGCGCCATCTTCCGCTCGCCGTTACGTTGCGCAATCCCGAGCTGGATGCCGTCGCCGCCGTGCGCCCCACCGAGCCCCGGGACGCGTACCGGAAGGCCGCCGCCGAGGAGCTGCTGCACGCCCGCGAGGAAGCACTGGGGTACATGCGGCGGGCCGGCGTGCTGGTGATCGACGTCACGCCGCAGCGTGCGGCGCAGGCGGTAGTGACGAAGTATCTCGACTTGAAGCGGAGGGGATCGTTGTAACTCGCTGTCTGGCCCGGTGATGCCGCGTGTAGTATCTTCGGGGCCCAAGCTCCGACGGAACTTTCCTTTGCTGCGTTTCCCGAGCCCTTCCGCGCCCCTCGCCGCGTTCGCCCTGGCGCTCGCCGGCGCCACCTGTGCCTTCCCCACCGACAAGAGCGACGAAGTCCGAGTCATCATCCAGGCGCCGAGCTTGGTCGTGATCCGGGGCCAACAGTTGCCGCTCTTCGCCCGGGCGTTCCGGGTGAGCGGCGCGGACACGCTGGACGTGCAGAATGTCGTATTCGAGTGGCTCAGCGGGAATACGAGTCTTGCGACCGTGCAGAACGATGGAGGCGGGTACGCGCAGGTTACGGGCGTGAACTCCGGGACGGTCCAGATCATGGCCCGGGTCGTGGCGTTCGAGCAGGCTGACCTTGGCTCTCTCGACGTGCGGGTGTCGAACCCTCTCGAGGTCGACAGCGTGCGGCCCAGTCTTGTGCGGTTCGGCGACACCATTACGGTGTTCGGCGTGGGGGTCGACTCGATCTTCATCGCGTTCCTCGGCAACGTGACGCAATTCGATTATCCGCTCCCGGGGCTCGTCGCCACGCGGACGCGTGACTCGCTAGGCTTCTCGACCGCCACGTTCTGGGTGACGCCGCCGGCGCGCACCGCTCAGCTCTCGTTCGTCGGGCCCGGGGTGTTCGGGAATGCGCCTGACACGACCAAGGTCCTGCAATTCGACGTGCTCGAGCCCAATGAGACCGCTCCTCGGTTGATCAATCTCGACGCGCCGTCGCGGTTTCCACTGATTCCCCAGATCAAGTTCATGAATCCGGCGCTCGCGTTCGAGGTTCCCCGACGCGACGAGATCGGCGTGGAATGGTACCGCTTTGCGCAAACCACGCCGCGCGACCTGACGCTCATCCTCAGCGGCCCCGACGTGCGCGGGACGTTCTCCACGTTTCTCACCGACTCCCTGAGTTTCAATCCGGCGGACACGAGCTACTCGATTGGGCCGAACTCCTGGACGATTGGACCCGGGTCGCATTTCTGTAAGGGGTTCGTGTTCGCGCCGGCCCAGACGCAGCCTGAGTCGACGATCGTGGCGTTGCGGGGCATGCCGGCGGGCGGCCTGCACGCGCTCGCGTTCTACTCCCAACCGGGGCGCTACGGGCTGGCCGTGTTCGAGGGCTACGTCACGAGCGACCCCAAGGTGCCCCGCGATACGCACGAAGAGGACGATTTCTGCGACGCCCCGGGTGCCAGCGGCCTGGCCGTGACCGTGCCCGGCGGCGCCTTCCGGGACACGCTGACCATCGACAATCCGCACGACGTGGACTGGATCCAGTTCCACGTCACCAGCCTCGCAGGCGTGACCATCAAGGTGACGTCCCTGTCGGCTGCGACGGCCGACTCCAGCGACGTAGACCTTTACCTGCTGACGCGGCCGGGAGGCGGCGCGAGCCCCACTTTGGATCTGCTCAATCGGTCGACCGGCCCGGGCTCGACGGAAACGATGACCACCCTCCTCGGGCCGGGAGACTACTACGTCGTCGTGGTGGACTACCAGGGCGCACCGGTTGCCTACGATTTGTGCATCGGCGCGGGCCTGGGCGGCTGCGCCGCCTTTCCTTCGCCGCCTGTGGCGGTGGGGGCCGTGAAGCGCTCGCCCACCCGCGTGCTCGAGTTGCCCGCCCCGTCGCCGCGCCTGACAGGCCGCCCGTGACTGGCGCCGCCGGCTCGACGATGGAATGCCTCAAGTGCCACACCCCGCTCCCGGACGGCAGCAAGTTCTGCTACGCCTGCGGCGCGGATGTCACGGGGGGCGGCACGCTGGGAGCGGGCGGTGGTGAAATCGAAGCATTGATGGTGCGGCTGCAGCGGCTCGTCGAGGGCAAGTACAAGCTCGAGCGGCTGGTGGGGAAGGGCGGGATGGGCGCCGTGTTCCTGGCGCACGACCTGACCCTCGAGCGCGAGGTGGCGATCAAGGTCCTCCCCCCCGACATCTCGATGGACCCGCACGTCGTGAAGCGCTTCCAGCAGGAGGCGAAGACCGCCGCCAAGCTCGATCACACGAACATCATCCCGATCTACCGGGTCGAGAGCGAAGGCGGGCTCAACTATTTCGTGATGAAGTACGTCCCCGGCACGTCGCTGGAGGACGTGCTCGAGCAGAAGCAGCCGCTCAGGTCCGAATACATCCAGCGGGTGCTGTGGGAGGCGGCGTGCGCGCTGGGGCACGCGCACCAGCGCGGCATCGTGCACCGTGACGTGAAGCCTGCGAACATCATGTTCGACCACGACGGCCGCGTGATGCTCACCGATTTCGGGATCTCCAAGGCGCTCCAGGCGGCGAGTGCCTTCACCGGCACCGGGATGATCATCGGCACGCCGCACTACATGGCCCCCGAGCAGGCCAAGGGTCAGCAGGT
>JBGPOM010000265.1:0-3555 GCA_041488075.1 Gemmatimonadota bacterium | reverse complement strand
GATGTAGGCGAAGGTCTGGGGATTCTCGAGATCACGCGCGAGGCCGAACAGCGTCATCGTGGCTTCGTCGCCGGAGGCGAACTTCCCGCGCAGCGTCACGCCGGCCTGGCCCTGGAGCACATCTTTCCCGGCGCGCGTCGCGAGATTGAGGGGCGGCACGGTGTCGCGGTTGGTGCGTAGCTCGGTCAGGTTCAACGCGCCGGGGTTATCGGCGCGCGGCTGGTCTCCCACGTCGGCGAGGGCGGTGAGCGACCACACGGGCCCGAGCGGCAGCCGCAGGCGGGCGCCGGCGGCGCGCAGGTCGGCTGCGCTGTGGTCCCGCGCGCCCTCGTAGGACAGGCGGGAGAGGGTCAGCGTGGCCGCACCCGCGCTGCCCACCCGGACGCGGCCGGTCCCCTGCCATTTGATCCAGGTCCGATCCAGGCCGCGGTCGAATGTCCCAGCGACGACTCGCACCTCGCCGCTCCGCCGCGCGGGGAGCCGCGCGTCGGTCCAGATGCTGATGACCCCGCCGCTCGCGTTGCCGTACAGCGCGGATACGGAGCCGCGCAGCACTTCGATCCGGTCGGCGGCGCCGAGCTCCACGTGGGTGAGCTGGCCCTGGCCGTCGGGGAGCGTCTGCGGGATGCCGTCGAGCAGGATCTTGATGCCCCGCACGGCGAAGGCCGAGCGGCTGCCGAAGCCGCGGATGGCGAGGCGTTGGTCGAGCGAGAAGTTGTAGCGGTTGGCGGCGTACACGCCCGGCACGCCGGCCAGGGCCTCGTCGAGGCCCCAGGTGGAGCGGCCGCGCGTGGCGTCCGGTCCGTTCACGACTGCAACGGCGAAGGGGAGCCGGGCGAGGGGCACGTCGGCCCGGGTGACCGTCACGGTCACGGGGGGGAGCGTGCGGGGCCGAGGGGGGGAGAGGGCGGTGTCGGGCTGCTGGCCGCCTGCGCAGATCAGGGCGACGAGGCCGGTATTGAGAATAGACACTTCCCTCTAGTGCGCGCCTGCCGCCTTCTCGCTCCCCTGCTGGATGTACTGCAGGAGGGCCTCCACTTCATCGTCTGTGAGTCTGAGATTGGGCATCCGGGTGTTGTTGTACTGCGCGAGGAGAGCTTTGGCGGTGGAGTCGGTCTCGAACATCGCGGTGGGATTCCTGAGCCACCGGCGGAGCCAATCGAGATTGCGGCGCTGCGTGACACCCGCAAGGTCGGGGCCCGAGACCTTGTCCTTACCGATCGCATGACACCCGATGCATCCGCGGCTTTGAAACAGTGCTTGCCCGCGTTTCGCCGCCGCGGTGTCCACGTGCAGCACGCCCGTCGTCTGTTGCGCCGCCATCGTCCCCGCCCCCAACACAAACAAGCTCGCGAAAAGCGAGCTCCGCAACACGCGCATGGCCATGCTGTTCTGCCTCTCCCATCGTGGTAGAGATCTGAAACGTACGGCTCCCTCCCTTACCGGACACCATTCCCTACGACTGTCCACCTGTCAAGAAGTGAACCCGGACGCCGGCTTCAGGACGGGTGGCGGAACAGCCGGTTCCAGCGGATGCGGAACGGGTTTGTGGCGACGCTCATGTAGATGAACAACGGCCGGCCACGGATATGCGGCCGCGGCAAGAACCCCCAGAACCGGCTGTCGTAGGACTCGTCGCGGTTGTCGCCCATCATGAAGTAGTGACCGGGCGGCACGACAATCGGGCCCCAATCGTGGGTGGTGGGGTGGTAGCGCGCCGTATCGGTGCCGATGTAGGACTTGAGCTGCCACGCCCGGATCTGCCGCAGGCGAAACTCCTCCTCCGGGACCGGGGTGAGGGCGGTGTGCAGCGCGTACGGCTCGTCCAAGCGCCGGCCGTTGCGAATCACGGTGTCCCGCACCATCTGCAGCGTGTCGCCCGGCGCGCCGATCAGCCGCTTCACAATGTTGAGATTGGGAGTCGAGTCTTCCACTGAACGGAACACGACCACTTCACCCTGCCGCGGCGTGCCGTATCCCGGGAGCCGCGAGAAGTGGATCCCCGTGAGCGGAATCTCCATCTCGCCGCCGAACGCCACCTTGTTGACGAACAGGAAATCGCCGACGAGAAGTGTGTTCTCCATGCTCGCCGACGGAATGCGGAACGCCTCGACCAGGTAGGCCCGCAAGAACAGCCAGATGACGAACGCGACCGCGATCGCCTTGACCCAACTGATCACCTCGTCCTTGAACGACTTGGAGGCCTGGAGGAGGGGGGGGGGGGGGACCGCCGTCACGGACGCTCGACCCAGTCCGCGATGAAGATGTTGGTTTCGCCCTGCACCCGGCCGTGGCGGTTCGACGCCCACACCAGCTGCCGGCCGTCGGGGGAGAACATCGGGAAGGCATCGAAGTCTACGTTCGTCGTAACCTGCTCGAGACCCGTCCCGTCGAGGTTGACCAGGTACAGATCGAAATTGCGGGAGCGGGGGTTCCGGTAGTTCGACGCGAAGATGATCCGCCGGCCGTCGGGGTGGAAATACGGCGCGAAATTCGCGCCCCCGATGTTCGTCACCTGGTGCTGGTTACGCCCGTCGGCGTCCATCACCCAGATCTCCATGCGGGTGGGACGCACCAGGTTCTGCCGCACCAGACCGACGAAGTCCGCCGAGTCCCGTGCGGTCTGCGGGTGCCAGGCGCGATACACGATGTGCTTGCCGTCGGGCGAGAAGAACGGGCCACCGTCATAGCCCAGCGTGTGCGTGAGCCGCCGCAGGTGTTTCCCGTTCACCCGCATCGTGTAGATGTCGAGATCGCCGTCCCGGAGCGACGTGAAGACGATCGTCTTCCCGTCCGGGGAGAGGGTCCCCTCGGCATCGTAGCCGGGATTGGTCGTGAGCCGGCGCGCGCCCCGGCCGGATGAGTCGGCGACGTAGATGTCGTAGTCGTACAACGCCCAGACGTAGCCGAGCGAGTAATCGGGGCGCGGCGGGCAGGTGGGGCCCAGGTGCGCGGTGCTGGCGTAGAAGATCCGCCGGTCGCGGTTGAAGAAGTACCCGCAGGTCGTCCGGCCTTCCCCGCTCGACACGCGGTGCACGCCCGTCCCGTCGACGTTGATCACGTACTGTTGATCGCAGCCGGTATCGGTTTCCTGCCGCTGGAAGATGATCTGGCGGCCGGAGCGCGAGAAATAGGCTTCGGCGTTCTGGCCGCCGAAGGTGAGCTGGCGGATGCTCGTGAGGTGTCTCTCCCCGGAGTCCGCCGGGAGGGGAGCCACCGCCGTCTGCAGGAGCGCCGCGAAAGCGATCTGGATCATAAGACCTCGCAAGCTAGACTGGGCCTGGCCCGGAAGCAACGTGTTAGATTATCCGCTCCGATGAGCGATCCCCACGCACCCCGGCCGCCACGCCAACCCTTGATGGACGCCCTCGGCAAACTCTGCGCCGATGGGAAGGCGTCGGCCGAGTATCTGTGGCAGGTGCCCGACGACACTCAGGTCCGCCTCAAGATCGCCGGCATCCTCGAGCAAATCGCCGGCGAGGCTCGGAAGCAGGGCCGCAAGGAGATGGGGCGCATCGTTGAAGAGCTGGCCACCGCCGCCAAGGCCAGCCCCAG
>JBGPOM010000264.1:0-3576 GCA_041488075.1 Gemmatimonadota bacterium | reverse complement strand
GGCGCGCGGCGCGGCGAGGTCGATCACCAGGCGACGAGTGGTGAGGGGAGTCACTCTCCCGTCGAGACGGTGCGGACGGCGGGGTGGTGCAGCAGGGCGATCATCACCTGGTCGTGGAGCCGCTTGGGACCGCTCAAGTCGTACTCGATGACGAGATCCACGTTCTCGCGCCGGCTGGCGTGGCCGGCAATGATCAGGCCGGTGCGGCGGATGACCGTCTCCAGCTCTTCCAGCGGCGTCCCGTCCGGGCGCACGTGCACCGTAAGGTGGCTCTTGGTGGAGTGGCGCTCGATCACGATCTCGATCCGGCCCAGGCCCTGGAGCACGACGAGCACCATCAACGTGGTGCCGAGCGCCTCGAGGTAGTAGCCTCCGCCCAGCGCGACGCCGATCGCCGCCACCACCCAGATCGTCGCCGCGCTCGTCAGGCCCACGACGGCGCCGCGCGCGTGCAGGATCGTGCCCGCGCCGATGAAGCCGACGCCCGTCACGATCTGTGCCGCCACGCGCGTCGGGTCGTACCCGGCGCCCGCCATCGTGACGGACAGCTTCGTGTAGAGCACGGAGCCGATGCAGATGAGGATGTTGGTGCGCAGTCCCGCGGGCTTGCCACCCAGCTCGCGCTCCAGCCCGATCGCCCCACCGAGCAGCGTGGCGAGCACGAGCTGCAGCATCAGGTCGAGCCGGAAGATCTCGACGATGTTCTGAAGCATCAGGTCTCCTGGGCCCCGAGGAATCCCATCCGCTCCCGCACTTCGGCGATGGTGACGCGGGCGAGCGCGCGCGCCTTGGCGGCGCCGGCCCGGAGCAGCTCGACCAGCCCCTCCGGATCGCGCCGCAACGCCTCGGCCCGCTCGCGAATGGGCGTGAGCGCCGCTATCATATTGTCCGCCAGCACACGCTTGCAGTCGAGGCAGCCCCATCCCGCCGTGCGGCACTGGTGCGCCACATCCACCTGCGTGGCGGGCGACGAGAAACCCTGGTGGATCGTGAAAATGTTGCAGATGTCGGGGTTGCCCGGGTCCTTGCGGGTCTTGCGCGCCGGATCGGTGGCGGCGGGCCGCAGCTTTTCCCAAATCGTCTCAGGCGGGTCGAACAGATTGATGGTGTTGCCCAGGCTCTTGGACATCTTGGTCTGGCCGTCGAGCCCGAGGACGCGCTTCGTCTTGGTGAGTAGCGGTTGCGGCTCGGGGAAGAAACGCTGCCCGCCCCCGAAGCGCGCGTTCCAGCGGCGCGTGATCTCGCGCATCAGCTCGAGGTGCTGCACCTGGTCCTCGCCCACGGGCACGAGGCCGGCCTTGTAGAGCAGCACGTCGGCGGCCTGGAGGATGGGGTAGTTGAGCAGCCCCGCCGGTATGCTCTCCTGGCGCTGCGACTTGTCCTTGAACTGGGTCTGGCGCTCGAGCTCGCCGAGCGGCGTGACGATCGTGAGCAGCCAGCTCAGCTCGCTGTGCTCGGCGACGTGCGACTGCACGAACACGACGCACTTCTCGGCATCGAGCCCGGCGGCGAAGAGGCCCACGGCCATGTCGAGCGTCCGCTGGGCGAGGGTCGCCACGTCGTAGGGTTGCGTGATGGCGTGCAGGTCCACGATGCAGAACAGGCAGTCGTGCTGGTGTTGCAGCTGCACCCAGTTCTGGACCGCGCCCAGGTAGTTGCCGATGTGCAGCTCGCCGGAGGGTTGGATGCCGCTGAACACGCGCGTCATAGGGGTCACAAGGTGCGGGATTACAACGACTTAGTCAAGGTCGCCGGTGCGGCGGCCGCGCGCGCCGCCGCGTATCTGCGCACCGCCCCGCGCCCCGCCGCGGCGGATTGGACGGAAAAGAGCCGCCACGATTTCGTGACGGCGGTGGACCGCGCCGCCGAGACGCTGATCGCCCAAGCGCTCACGCGCGACGTTCCCGGATCGCGCGTCGTGGGAGAGGAGTTCACGCCCGACCTCGCCACCGCCGGAGACATCGTCTGGATCGTGGACCCGCTCGACGGGACGACGAATTTTCTGCACGGCTACCCGCAGTATGCCGTGAGTATCGCGGGCGTGGTGAGTGGGGCGTTGGGCGTGGGAGTGGTGCATGATGTCGTGCGGGACCTCGTCTACCACGCGAGCGCCGGCGGCGGTGCGTGGCTGGGAGACCAGCGGCTGGCGGTGTCGAGCGTGACGGAGCCGAATCGGGCGCTCGTGGGCACGGGGTTCCCGTTCAAGCACCAGAACCTGCTCGACGCCTACCTGCGGCAGTTCGCCGCGGTCAACGGGGCCACGAGCGGCATCCGCCGCGCCGGGTCGGCAGCGCTCGATCTCGCCGACGTCGCCGCGGGCCGGTTCGACGCCTTCTGGGAGCTGTCGCTGGCGCCGTGGGACGTCGCGGCCGGCGTCGTACTGGTGCGCGAGGCCGGGGGTCGGGTGACTCGGCTCGACGGCTCGGAAGACGTCTTGGGACACGGTGCGATCGTGGCGGGGAGCCCCGCCCTGCACCGCTGGTTGATCGACCTCTTGAGGAGCGTCTGATGCCGTCACCGCTGGTCGAGTGCGTGCCGAATTTCTCCGAAGGGAAGGACCCCGCCGTCCTCGAGGCGCTGCGGGCGGCGATCGTCGCCGTGCCGGGGGTCCGGCTGCTCGACGTGCAGGCCGACGCGGCGCACCACCGCTCGGTGTTCACCTTCGTCGCCCCGCCCGAGGCCGCGGTGGAAGCGGCGTTCGGCGCGATGCGCGTCGCCCGGGAGCGGATCGACCTCACGAAGCACGCGGGCGAGCACCCGCGCCTGGGGGCGACCGACGTCGTGCCGTTCGTTCCCGTCTCGGGCATGACCATGGAGGACTGCGTGGCGTTGGCGCGGCGGCTGGCCGAGCGCGTGGGTAACGAGCTTCAGATTCCGGTGTTCCTGTACGCCCGAGCCGCGCAGCGCCCCGAGCGCGTGCTGCTCCCCGACGTGCGCAAGGGTGAATTCGAGGGACTGCAGGGCCGCATGCTGGAACCCGATTTTGGACCCAACCGGGTCCATCCGACCGCTGGGGCCACGGCGATCGGCGCGCGGCCCTTCCTCGTCGCCTACAACATCTACCTCGACACGGCGGATGTGTCGATCGCCAAAGAGATCGCCAAGAAGATCCGCACGTCGAGCGGCGGGCTGCCTGCTGTCCAAGCGAGCGGCTTCGAAGTGGAGGGACTCGCGCAGGTATCCATGAACCTGCTCGACATCGACATCACACCCCCCGCCACGGTCTTCGGGGCGGTCAAAGCGCTCGCGGAGAAGCGCGGTGTGGGCGTGAAGAAGAGCGAGATCGTCGGTCTGATCCCCGAGCGGGCCGTGATCGGCGCCGCCGGCGCCGCGTTGCAGCTACCCGATGCGGCCGATCACCTGCTCGAGGCCAAGATCCGAAAGATCCGCGCCGCCGAAGGGCCGACGCTCGACGGCTGGATCGACGACCTGGCGGGGGGCGCGCCGGTGCCGGGCGGCGGCAGCGCCGCGGCGCTCGCGGGCGCCCTCGCCGGCGCGCTCGTCGCGATGGTCGCCCGGCTGACGATCGGCCGCAAGGCGTACGCGACTGCCCAAGGCCGGGCGCAGGAGATCCTG
>JBGPOM010000263.1:0-3577 GCA_041488075.1 Gemmatimonadota bacterium | reverse complement strand
TGTTGGACCTGCGGGCCATGACCGAGCTGGGCGTGCCCGGGGAGCCGAAGTAGTCGCCGAGACGAGCCGTTTGCTGTGCCCACTCTTTCTTGAGGAGCACGTATGAACTGGATCGTCGCTGGGCTCATCGCCGGGGTCGTCGCGTACCTCGTGGACTGGGTGATGTGGAGCAAGGTCTTCACCAAAGGGATGGACGCGTTCTTCACGCCGCCCGCGCCGGGACAGCCGATGAACATGGGACCGATGCTCGTCAAGTCGGCGGCGCTGTCGCTCGTGTTCGGCGTGCTGCTCGCGTTCCTGTACGCCCGGTTCCAGGGCAGCCTTTGGGTGATGGGCGGCGGTCCGCTCGCGGGGATGGAGTTCGCGGGGGTGCTGTGGCTGCCGATTGCCTTCGAGACAGTCGGGGGCAGCGTGTGGTACACGAAGGTCCGGCCGCTCTACAATGCGACGTGCTGGGCGTGGCTCGCGCGGCTGCTTGCCGCCGGCCTCGTGGTCGGTCTGTTGATCAAGTAAGCCGCATCCATCGGGGCCGGTGACCGGATTCACGGCACCGGCCCCAGGCCCATTGAAACCCGACAACTCTTCTCCCATATTCCACCCATGCGCGTGACGACCTGGGCGGAATACGGGCTGATCGTCTCGATCCACCTCGCCAAGCGCGCCGGGCAGGGCCCTGTCGCGGCACGCGAGCTGTCCGAGCACGAGCGCCTTCCCCACGACTATGTCGAGCAGATCCTCCTCCGCTTGCGGCGCGCCGGTCTCGTCGATTCGGTGCGCGGCGCCAAGGGCGGCTATCTGCTCGCGCGCGAGCCCCGCACCGTCAGCGTCAAGGACGTCATCGAGGCGTCGGAGCACGTCACCTTCGAGGTCAACTGCGACGTCCATCGGGTCGATGCCGAGCGCTGCGACCCGGGCACCGCGTGCAGCATCCGGCCGGTGTGGCGGCTGCTCGAGCGGCGGATCAACGACTTGCTCGCCGGCATCACCCTCGCCGACCTGCAGCACGCGGAGCCCGAGGTGTACCAGATCGCCGGGGTGGCGGCCGGACGCTAAGCGATTCGGTGGCCCCCCCCTTCTCCTCTGTCCCCCCGCTGTCGCCCGAGGAAACCCTCCGCTACTCGCGGCACCTGATCCTCCCCGAGGTCGGTCTCACCGGCCAACAGCGGCTCAAGGCGGCCCGCGTGCTGCTCGTCGGGGCGGGAGGGCTGGGCTCCCCGGCCGCGCTGTATCTCGCGGCCGCCGGCGTGGGCACCATCGGTCTCGTGGATTGGGACGTCGTCGACGTCACGAACCTCCAGCGGCAGATTCTCCACGGCACGTCGGGCATCGGGACGTCCAAGCTCGATTCCGCGCGCGTGCGGCTCCTCGACCTGAATCCGCACGTCCACGTCGAGACATTCGCGACCCGTCTCACTTCAGAGAACGCGCTCGAGATCCTGCGCGGGTTCGACGTCGTGGTGGACGGGTCGGACAACTTCCCCACGCGCTATCTCGTCAACGACGCCTGCGTCCTCCTCGGCAAGCCGGACGTGTACGGGTCGATCTTCCGCTTCGACGGGCAGGCCTCGGTGTTCGATGCGCGGGTGGGGCCCTGCTACCGCTGTCTGTTCGCGGATCCGCCGCCGCCGGACCTCGTTCCCTCGTGCGCCGAGGGCGGCGTGCTCGGGGTCCTGCCGGGCATCATCGGGTCGATCCAGGCGCTCGAGACGATCAAACTGATCGTCGGCGTGGGGGAAACGCTCGTGGGGCGGCTGCTGCTGTGTGACGCGCGCAAGTTGCAATTCCGCGAGCTCGCCCTCGCGAAGGATCCGGACTGCCCCGTTTGCGGTACGCACCCGACGGTCACCGCATTGATCGACTACGACGCGTTCTGCGGAGTCGGGGACGCGGAGGGACGGAAGGCGGAGGGAGTGGAGATCGGCGCGCGGGAGTTGCGGGCGGCGTGGGATCGAGACCCCGCACTGGTCGTCCTCGATGTGCGCGAGCCGCACGAGGCCGCCATCGCGCGGATCGAGGGAGCGCGGCTCATTCCGCTGGGCGAGCTGCCCGGCCGGCTCGGCGAGCTCGATGGCCGCGCTGAAATCGTCACGCACTGCCATCATGGAATCCGGTCGCTGCTGGCGCTCGCGTTGCTGAAGGGGGCGGGGTTCCCGAGGGTGCGGAGCCTGCAAGGCGGCATCGACGCGTGGAGCATCGACGTGGACCCCGAGGTGCCGCGCTACTGAGTGCCGAAGGGGGGACTCGAACCCCCACGGGCTTGCGCCCACTGGCTCCTGAAGCCAGCGCGTCTACCAGTTCCACCACTTCGGCGTGTATTCCGCGGAACCGCAAATCTAGATCGTTGTATAACCCCAAGTCAACGCATATCTTGCCCTGATACCTTGGACAAAATCTCCATCGCCAGGAACCCGCGCGCCGGGCACGACTACCACCTGCTGGAGACGTGGGAGGCGGGGCTCGTGCTGACCGGCACCGAGGTCAAGTCGCTCCGCGACCGCAAGGCGAGCCTCGGTGAGGCGTACGCGCACGTGCGCAATGGCGAGGTTTGGCTCGAGGGAATGACGATTTCGCACTACGGGCCCGGCAGCTACAACAATCCTCCCCCCGCCCGCTCGCGCAAGCTGCTCCTCCACAAGCGCGAAATCCGCAAGCTGCTCGGCGCCACGACGCAAAAGGGACTGACGATCGTGCCGCTGGAGGTCTACTTCAAGGATGGCCTCGCCAAGGTCGCGATCGCCCTCGCCAAAGCCAAGAAGGCCCACGACAAGCGCGAGGACCTGAAGAAACGCGTGGCGGAGCGCGAGATGGCGCGCGTGACGAAAGGCCGGCGCGAGTGATCGCGCTGCTCCTCGTCGCCGCGCTCCTGCCGCAGCAGGTACTGATCGCGACGCCGCGCGGCCAGTCGAGCGTGCCCGTCAGCACCGAGCGCGGCACGGCCGCCGTGGCGGCGCCCCGCCTGGCGGAGCCGCTGGGTCTCGTGGCGTTGCTCGAGGGGACGGCGGTGCGAGTGGCGCTCGGCGGCCGCACCTTCGAGTTCGATCTCGACGCGCCGTTCGTGCGGACCGGGGACGTGGCGTACCCGCTGGTGGGCGCGCCGTACGTGGCGCGGGACACCCTCTTCCTCCCGCTGCACTGGCTCGCCGACTACGTGCCGCGACTCTCCCCGGGCCGCTACCGCTGGGATCCCACCCTCGCCCGGCTGGACGAGATCGCGCCACTCGCCGCGACCCCCGTCGCCGCGCTCCCACGGCCGCAGCCGACCGCGGTCCCGGCGCCCGCCGCGCTCCCCGTGAGCGCGTCCAATCCGATCACGGGCCTCAGGCTCCCCCACACGATCGTGATCGATCCCGGGCACGGTGGCATCGATCCGGGAAACCCGGGGCTGCATTTCCCCGGGAGGCTCGCCGAAAAGGACATCACGCTCGCGATCGGCCGGCTGCTGCGCGCCGAGCTGCTGCGGCGCGGGCTCAGCGTGGTCCTCACCCGCTCGAGCGACACGCTGATCGCCCTGGCCGACCGGCCGCTGTTCTGCCGTGCCGAGTGCGATCTGTTCGTCAGCATTCACGTCAACGCGATG
>JBGPOM010000262.1:0-3584 GCA_041488075.1 Gemmatimonadota bacterium | reverse complement strand
CTTAGGCATACCAGGACCGTACAGCAGGGCGGGCAGCTCGAATGAGCTGCCCGCCCCACATGCTCCGCTTCGCTCGCTTCAGAGACTTACCGGTTGTGTCCCGATTCCTCGCGTTCGCGTTGCTTTCGTTCCGCATCGCGCGCCCGCGCCCGCTTGTCTTCGTCCTTGACAAGGCGGTCGGCGTCCTTCACCCGGACGGCGGCGGCCCGCCGCGCCTGCTTCGCTTCGGCCGCGGAAAGCCCAAGGCGCTGCAGCGTCTGCCCGATGCTCCGGCCGTTCTGCAGCCCGGACAGGATCGCCCGGGTCGTGATATTGGGGTGCCGCGCGCCGAGGTTGTCCGCCAGCACGTTGGCCGCGATGAAGTTGCCGCGGCTGAGCTTGGGGTTCGCCACGCGGGCGCGCTCGAACGCCGCCGCGAGGGCGGCCGGCGTCGTGTTCAACTTCGTCGCGATCCCCCGGAACGCCTTGATATTCTCCGCCCGTCGCCGCGCGGCCTTCGCACTGTCCGCGGCTGCGGTGTGAGCACGCGGCGGGTGCTCCCGCTCCTGCGCCGCGACGGTCGCAGACGCCGCCAGCAGGGCCAGCGTCGTGAGCCCCGTGCCGGCGTACCACATCATCCGCGTGAGCTTCATGGGATACAGGGACTCCGATCTCGACGTTAGTCCAACAACGGTTTGATGAGTTGCGCGAAGCTGCTCCGGGCCCGGCTCAGGCGGCTCCTGACCGTCCCCACATTGCAACCCGTGATCTCGGCGATTTCGTCGTAGCTCATCCCCTCCAGCTCCCGGAGGACGAACACGTCCCGCAGCGATTCGGGCAGCTGTCTCACGCACTCGGCCACCGTATCCGCGAGGTAGCTCCGGCGCAACAGGGTGTCGGGATCGGCGGTCGGGTCCTCAAGCTCCAACGGCCGCTCGAGGACCAGGAGACTGCGACTGCGGCCGCGCAGCTCGGACTTGGCCAGGTTCGACGCGATCGTGTAGATCCAGGTCGAGAACTTCTTGGTTCGGTCGAACCGGTGCAGATGCCGGAAAACCCGGATGAAGACCTCCTGCACGAGATCGTCCGCCCGCTCCCGGTCCCCGATGGTGCGGTTGACGAAGTTGAGCAGACGGGTCTGGTAGCGGTCCACCAAAGCGCCGAATGCCCGGGGATCGCCCTCCAGGTGCCGCCGCGCGACGTGGCCGTCCTCGAGGTCGCCGAACGCGCGACGGTCGCTGGGACGGATCGACCTCGCCGGTAGCAGCTGCTGCTTCAGAGCTGACGGCACGAACCCTCCTACAGGACCCGGCGACCCTGAATGAGACGCACCACGATCACGATCACCGCGATGACCAGCAGCAGGTGAATCAGCCCGCCCATCTCGTACGCGCTACCCATGCCGAGGCCGAGCACCCACAGCGCGATCAGCACGATCACGACGGTCCAGAGGAGTCTGTCTCCCTTAAGAGCCACGTCGCCTCCCCACGCTGGCGCCCACCAGCAGTAGCCCACCGACGATCGCGACCCCACCGACCCAGGTGGGCACCGCGCGCTGCGTTTCAACGGAGGCCTGGAAGTCACCGACCCGCATCATGTTGTGCTGAGACCCGTAGTTGAGGCCCCGCAACAGGATGAAGGCGCCCAGGCCCACGAGGACGATGCCCGCAATCATCTGCCACTTCATGGATCAGTTCCCGGTGAAGGTGACGCGTTGGTTGAGCTTGATGACGATCTGCGTCCCTGCCGGTAGACGGATGTCGGCGTTCTTGGTCGCCGCCGCATACCCTGCGCCGGCCGCTGCGCCCACGACGGCGCCGATGACCGTCCCCTTGGTGTTCTTCCCGATGACCTGGCCCACGATGGCGCCCGCGGCCGCTCCGACGCCCACCTTGACGGCGTCGCCGCCGGTGATTCCCTGCCCCTGACGCTCAGTCGCCAAGGCATCGATGCTCGCATCGATCGGATAGCTCCGACCACGCACGGTCACGCTCGACACAGCGAGCGTCAGCGTGCCCGAATTCCTCGGGCTCGTCGCGGCCTTGACGGCGGTGACCGTCCCGTACACCAACGCTCCCGCCGGGATAGCCACGCGGCCACGGGCGTCCTGCACGTCGCTCAGCACCGTGGCGCTGAACGAGTCGCCCGGCTTCGCGCTGCGCGAGCTGATGGTGTCCCTCGTGACCGCGGAGAATTGCCGTCCCGCGTCGAGCGTCCAGCTCGCGGGCGCCGCCGGGGCAGCCGCCCGGGCCGCTTTCTCTGCCTCTGCCGCCTGCACCGACTTGTCGCGGCAGGCACCGATGGCCGCGATGCTTAGCACCAAGGCCACATTGATCCAGTTTGTCCGCTTCACAGTACACCTCCGAATGTGAGACTGCACGAAACCACTCATTGTCCAATGACCCATTTCACGAGCCGG
This sequence comes from Gemmatimonadota bacterium, assembly GCA_041488075.1. GTDB lineage: Bacteria > Gemmatimonadota > Gemmatimonadetes > Gemmatimonadales > GWC2-71-9 > 20CM-2-65-7. The sequence goes on along the minus strand of JBGPOM010000262.1, from coordinate 1,186 downwards.
CCCGACGCGAACGGCGTCTGGACCTCGACCTGATTGATGAGGGCAAGCGTCGCGGCGGCCACGGGCGAGGTCCGCTGCCGGGCCAGCTGCTCGATCGTGGTACTCTGGTTGAGCGTCACGATGTCCACGTGGTTTGGCTGGACGTTCAGCGCCGCGGGATCGGTCAACGGCCGAAAGCTCTGCAGCGAGCGCTCAGCCGCCCCCTGATAGGTGGGCCAGCGGGCCTCGGGTGCGTAGGCGACGATTCGGTACACCGCGCCGCCGTAGTCCACGAACAACACCGTGCCGCGCAGCGTACCGTCCGCGGTCGCCGCCGCGAAGGACGCGCTGACCCCCTGGACCCCCCCGGCGAGGCTCACGCGCCCCGAGGAGCCGCTCGTGATCCCCTGTTGCGACAGGAACGCCCGCGCCGCCGCGTCGGCGCTCGGCTCCGCCGCCTGCGACAGCTCGATGGCGGCGTCCTGCCCGGAACTCACCGCGACCACCGCCTGCGCCCCGTTGTTCGTGGTCCACCCCGCGGGGAAAGTGAACTGGAAGCGCAAGTCGGGGTGGAAGAACTGGTTGCCCGTGAAGTAGCCCTGGCGCGGATTGATCCCGAACACCAGGCCATCCAGCAGCCGTTCGTAGGAGTCGCGGTTGACGCTCGTCCCGGAGAAATCCTGCGGCAGCGCCGCGATCTGTGCGTTGATCGCGGCCACGCGGTTACCCGGGCTGGGGTGCGTCTCGAGCCACGTGGGGAGGCGGCCGCCGCCGCCCGCCGCGCTCAGCCGGTCGAGCATGCGGAATACTTCGGGCATCTGGCGGGGATCGAAGTTGGCGCGGCGCATGTAGCGCAGGCCGAGCTGATCCGCCTGGCTCTCGTCGTCGCGCGAGAACTTGAGGTACAGGATCCCCAGCGCCTGGTTCGCGGTCCCCGCGTATTTCGCGACTTGCGAGCTCACCATGCTGCCGACGGCGAGCCCCAGGCCCATGAGCTGCTGCTTGCTCATCTCGGCCGCGGTGTGCCGCGCCGTGACGTGGCCGATCTCGTGGCCGACAACGGAGGCCAGCTCCGCTTCGGAGGTGAGATGGGCGAGCAGCCCCCGCGTGACGTACACGAAGCCGCCGGGGAGGGCGAAGGCGTTGACCGCCGGGTCGTCCACCACGCGGAACGTCCACGGCAGGTTGGGGCGCTCCGAGGTGGCGG
>JBGPOM010000261.1:0-3592 GCA_041488075.1 Gemmatimonadota bacterium | reverse complement strand
CGACATGCTGCGCGGAATTCGCGGCGCCGCGATGCTGGAAGGCTTCCGCGGCGCGCCGCCCGCTGATTTCGGGGCGCTCGCCGACGTGCTGCTACGCGTGTCGCAGCTCGCCGCCGACCACCCCGAGATCGCCGAACTGGACGTGAATCCGCTACTGGCGTTTCCCGACGGCGTCCGGGCGGTCGACGCCCGCGTTCTGCTCTCCCCGGCGCCCGGCTAGGCCGGCGGCGGCGACCGCGGTCACCGCCAGGTACATGAAGAACCCGTAGACGCACGCGGGATAGCCGAAGACTGTACCGGGTGCTCCTGGAGCTGGGCACTTCCCGGCCGTCTCGCGGAACACCTCGTTGTACGACAGGACGCCGGAGAAGACGAGACCCACGATGCCGATGACGAGGATGATCTGCAGGGCGCGTTTCATGCTCATCGGGACCTCTGAGGTGTGTAGCGCGGTGGAAGGTGCTGCCGTGTGGCTGAAGGCTTCGTGAGTCACCGATGAAGTAGCGCCGCTCAGGCACGGCCCGCGCGCCACTCACGCAGGATCGCCGCGAGATCCACGTTGGGCGCGATCAGGCAGATGTGCCCGTGTCCCTCGAGCACGTGGAGCTTCGCGCCCGGCACGCGATCGGTCATGAGGCGGGCCTGCGCCACCGCGGGGACGAGGTGATCGCGGTCGCTCGCCACGAACAGCGTGGGAACGCGGATCTCCGGCAAGCGCTCCTGCACGTCGTAGCGCCGCAGGATCTTAAGCCGTGCCAGGTATGCCCGCCGCGTGGTCGCGGCCGTCAGATCGAGAAACCGCCGGATCTCGCGGCGGTGTGTGTATCGCGAATGCAGCCGGAAGGCGGTGAGCCGGCGGACGATGGTCATGGCCTGCCAGGGGAAGGGCACGGCCGTGAGGGTGACGATTGCTAGGCGCAGCCACAGCTGCGGTAGGAACCGCGGGAACGAGTTGAGCACCACGAGCCCCGCCAGCAGCTCGGGTCGCGCGAGGGCGAAACTCAGCGCGACGGCGCCCCCGAACGACTCACCCACCACCAGCGCCGGCTCCCCGCTGGGGGAGACGGCTCGGACCACTTCCGCGAGATCGTCCACCAGCACGTCCATGCTCTCGGCGTCGTCCCGCAGCGCATACCGCGCCACACGGTGCGTGCGGGCGAGGAGGGGGACCTGCCTGTAGAAGAGGTCTCCTGTGCCGTCCATGCCGGGGACGAGCACGAGCGGGGGACCAATCCCCTCGATACGGATGCGTCCCAGCCCTGCGGGATTCACACGAGCAATCTGCCGCGCGCCTCCTGAAGAAAGCATGCGGGCGAAGATCAAGAAGCGTTCATTGGCGGCTCACGGCCCCTTCAGGGCGGCAGGCTTCCCTTCGTGTCAGGATGCCACGCCCGCGGCTGCGCGCCTCGCCTGCCGCCCTCCTGGGGCTGGCGCTGGGACTCGGCTCCTTCGCGCCGACGTCGGTCGGTGCGCAGGGGGCCGACCGTACCGAGCCGCTGCCCCAGGGCCACCTGTTCCATCCACTCCTCGCCGACCCGAAGCAGCCGCACTTCTTCGCCGCCTGGCTGTGGGTGACGTCGCCGGGGATCACGGGTCAGGTATCGAGCATCGGCCTCGGCGAGGATGTCGGCCTGCTCCGCGGCCCCGGCAAGCACTGGCAGGTGAGCGTCGCCGCCGGCGTGCTGTCGCATTTCAACATGGAAACGCGTTCCAACGACTTGATCAATACGGACTTCCTCATCGGCTTCCCGTTCACCTACCGGCGGGGCGGGCTCTCGGCGCGCGTCCAAGTCTATCACCAAAGCTCGCACCTGGGCGATGAGTTCGTGCTCAACACCCAGCCGCGCCGGGTGAACCTCAGCTTCGAGGCCCTGGAACTGCTGGTGTCCCATGAGTTCGGGAGCGTGCGTGCGTACGCCGGGGGCGAGCACATCTTCCGGCGCGAGCCGGCGGCCCTCAAGCCGGGGCTCCTCCACGGAGGGGTCGAGTACCGGCCGGCCGATGTCGTCGTCCGGGTCGGAGGTCTGGGTACGGGCCGGCTGCTCGCGGCGCTCGATGCCAAGTCGACGGAGGAGCGTAGATGGCGCGTGGGCTGGAGCGCGCGCCTCGGAGTCGAGTTCCAGCCCGCGGGGACTACGGAGCCGCGGCGCCTGAGCGTCCAGCTGGAGGCGTACGCCGGTCCCGCGCCGTACGGGCAGTTCTACGTGGAGAACGTGAAATCCGTGGGCGTGGGGCTCCACTTCTCCTTGTGAGGACGGGAGGGCGAGTGCGCAAGACGTGGCGCGCGTCGTGGGCCGTCGTGTCCGCTTTCGCCGTCGAGAGCGTGGTGTTCGGGCTCGCGGCGCTTCCGGCCGTCGTCCTGTGGGAGTGGCACCTGCGCTGGGAGGTCTCCCCGGCCTGGGTCCGCATCGTGGTCATGGCCATGTCGCTGGTGCCGGCATACCTGGTGTTCGCCGTCGCCCTGATGCTGCTCTCCGCGTCCGCCATGCGGCTGCTCGGGTGGCGCACGCCCGCTGGGGCCGAGTGGCGGATTGCGGACCTCGAGTGGCCCCTGCTGCGCTGGGGGTGCTATCTCGTGTCCACGCACCTGGTGCGGGTGTTCGCGGGCGCGCTGCTCCGCGCGACGCCGCTCTGGACGATGTACCTGCGGTGGAACGGGGCGCGCGTCGGCCGCCGCGTCTTCGTCAACAGCCTCCAGGTGATGGACCACGACCTGCTCAAGTTCGGGGACGGCGTCGTGATCGGCTCGGCGGCCCATCTCTCCGGTCACACGGTCGAGCACGGCGTCGTGAAGACGGGCGCGGTTCGGCTCGGGCGGAACGTGACGATCGGCGTCGGCAGCGTGATCGGGATCGACGTGGAGATCGGCGCGGAAACCCAGGTCGGCGCCTTGAGCGTTGTCCCCAAGCACCAGCGTCTCGCGCCGCGGGCGATCTACGCCGGCGCGCCGGTGCGGCGCATCGATCAGCAAGAGGAGTTCACGACCATGACACGACAGACGACGACGTACGGGATGAGCGTCGACGTAGCGCTGCCCTACGAGGCAGCGGTCGAGCGGATCCGCGCGGAGCTCGCCAAGGAGGGCTTTGGCGTGCTCACGGAAATCGACGTCCGCGAGACGCTCAAACGGAAGCTCGACGTCGACTTCCGGCCGTACGTGATCCTGGGCGCCTGCAACCCACCGCTCGCCCACCAGGCGCTGACCGCCGAGCGCGACATCGGGCTGCTCCTGCCCTGCAACGTGATCGTGTACGCGGGCGACCAGCCCGGTCGCAGCGTCGTGGCCGCCCTGGATCCGGTGGTGCAGCTCCGCCTGACGGGGAAGCCTGCGCTCGAGCCGTTGGCGCGGGAAGTGCGGGCGCGGCTCGAGCGCGTGCTCGTTGCGGCCTCAGCCGGCTCCTGATCGGATCCCCGGCCGCTGCCCTCCCGGGGTGCTACGCCGGGATCCGGGGCTGCTGCTTCTCGAGCAGCCGGCCGATCGCCGTTGTTTCCCGGACGATCAGGTCGAGGATGTCGTCGAGACTGAGGATCCCTGCCACGCGATCCCCTTCGCCCGTCACGACGAGCCGGCGGGTACCGGCGGCGGCCATCT
>JBGPOM010000260.1:0-3617 GCA_041488075.1 Gemmatimonadota bacterium | reverse complement strand
TCCCGCCGGGCGAGCGGCGCCGGTTCTTCGAGCGGTTCTGGGTGACGCGCGACCCCAACCTGCTCACCGCCGGCAACGAGCGGATCGCCGAGCACTTCAGACGGCTCGCCTACACGCGGCGCTACTTCCGCCTGCTCCACCCGATGAACCTCTATCAGCGCTCGCTGCGCTACCGCGCGCTCATCGCGGCGACCCAGCGCGACTTCCTGGAAGACCGGGCGCAACGGCAGGCGGATCCTTATCCCGGCGCCGAGAGCGACCGGCTCCTCGCCGCCAGCCGGCAGCTCCCGGACGTGCGTCCCGGCGACGCGACGTCGTCGGCGTTGGCGGGCTTCGACGCGCGCGGTCTGATCTACATCCGCCACGGCCCGCCGGACGTGCTGCTGCGGGGCTATTTCGACCCCTTGAATCCGGTCGGGCGGGCCGAGAGCCCGCTCGACGTCGAGGGATGGCTCTACCACACCTCGCAGGGGACCCTGAGCATCGGATTCCGCCGGGCGAGCGGCAGCCTCATCGCCGAAATGGCGGGCGGCGATTTTATCTTCCTGCCCACGAACCGGCGCCAGGCCCAGGGCACGCGCGTGGCCCTCGAGACCGACCGATCCGCGCTCCCCGCGCCGCTCGCGACGCGCGCCTGGAGCGCTTTCTTCAAGAGTGCGGAGCTTGGCTTCACCGACGCCTACTACAAGGCCCAGGGGGACTCGGCCGCCGTCGTGCTGTGGGACGCGGAGGGACAGCCGGTGCGGGCGAGCGGCCCGGGGCTGCTCCAGCTTACCGTGCCACCAGGAGGCTACGATCTCGGCGTCGATGTGGTCTCCGCCGGCGTGCTCGGCCGCGCGCGCCGCGAGACCATCGTGCCAGCGTTCTCGCTCGTCGAGCTCGGCCTATCCAGTCTCGCGCTCGCCCCGGCGGCGGCGCTGCTCGACCGGGATGCCGCGCTACGGGGCATGCCCGCCGACCTCGTGTACCCCGCCCGCACACCGCTCGCCGCCTACGTGGAAGTGTATGGGCTGGCGACCGACCGGAGCGGCCGGTCGCAGTACCACGTGCGCTACGCGTTCGAGCCGGTGCGCCCCCTCACCGCGCGGCTCCTGAGCGGCGCCCGCCCGGTGGTGTTCGAGTTCGATCGCACTGTTGTCGCGGGCGCCGCGGTCGAGCGGCTCGTCATCGAGCCCGACAAGCTGCCCGGGGGCCGGTACCGGGTGACCGTGGCGGTGACCGACCTGCAGCGAAATGTCAAGTCGGAGTCCGTCGCCATCGAGGTGACGATCCGCTGACGCACGCTTGTCATTGAGCCCTCGCCTTCCCAGATTGGGACGGCCAACGGCTCCATGCTCGTCAATCTCATTCCGGAATTCCTCGCTGTGCTGGCCGCGCCCGATCGCGCCGCGGCATACCACGAGTACCTCGATCGCCACCGTCCCGTCCTCGCCGCGTACTGGCACAATTACGTCCTGGACCTCGAGTCGCCGCACGCCGAGCAGATCGTTGCCGCGGCGCTGCGGGCCGAGCGCAGCGACCTGGCCCGGCTGCTCGAGGACGTGGACGTCGTGGCGATCGCCGAGGACGCGTTGCGGCGCGCCGCCGAGCTGCTCGAGGCGGACTGCCCAGTGGACCTCTATCTGATGGTCGGCGTCGGCGCGGCCAACGCCGGAGAACTGGTGGTGGGCGGCCGGGGCGTCGCCTTCGTGTGCCTCGAGCACTTCACGGGACGCGCCAACGGGCAGACCTACGGCATGGGCCTCGCGCCCCACCTGCTGCCGCTCTGGATCGCCCACGAAGTGGCGCACATCGTCCGCTACACGGCGCCCACGAGCCGCGCCGACCTGCGGCGTCTGGTGGCGGACCTGGGCGGGTACTACGACTACTGGGAGACCGGCTCGCGAGCGAGCCTGCGCGAGCTCCTGGTGAACGAGGGCGCCGCCGTCGCGGCCGCGCAGGCGGTGGCTCCGGGGTTCGAGCCGTGGGAATACCTGGGCTACAACCGCCGCCAATACCGGCGCCTCCGCGAGCTGGACTCCTTCCTGCGGCGCGCCGTGACGAGCGACCTTGATGCCCGCGGGCTCGGCCTGCGACTCAAGTACCTGTCGGGGGGGATGAGCCCTGCCGCACGCCTCGTGAGCGGAAAAGTCCTGCCTGAGCGCTCGGGGTACTACCTGGGCCTGCGCCTGGTCGAGAACTACCTCTCCGAGCACGGGGTCGCCTCTACGGTGCGGGCCACCGCCCAGGAGCTGAGGCAGGCCGACGACCGAGCGTTGGGGATCCAGACCGCGTGACCGCCCGCCAGAAGAAGCCGCCGGAACGCCGCCGCAACCGTCCGCTGCGGGAGGTCTTGGACGACCTGCTGACGCACGCGCGCGAGATCGCCCGCCGCGCCAAGGCGATGACCCCGGCGGAGCTGGACTACGCCCAACAGCGGCTGGAATGGCTGGCGGACGAGGTGTGGCGCGTCGCCACCGGCGATACGGCGCCGCCCGAGTAGGCACCCGCAGCGCCTTCAAAGTGACGGTCACGAAGGGAAGACCTCGTCTTCGCCTCCGCCCAGTTCATCACGTTCGCGGGCCACAAGTGCGAGACCCTGCACGGACACAACTACCGGGCTGGGGCCGTGGTCGAGGGCGGTCTCGAGCCTGACAGCTGGTTCGTCCTCGACTTCGCCGCGCTGAAGCGGGTTATGACGGGCAGTCGGCGAGCTACCGCGAAACTCTCGACTGAGGACTCCCTTCCCATGACGAAGCCCACGTCGTTGTCGCCCGCCGAAATCGCCGACCGGCTCAAGACGCTGCCCGGCTGGCGGCTCGAAAGCGGGGCGCTGGTGCGGGAGTACCAGACCGACGGCTGGCCGACGACGCTGATGCTGGTGAATGCCATCGGCTTCGTCGCCGAAGCGGCCGATCACCATCCGGATCTCGCCGTGAGCTGGGGCGAGGTGGGCGTGAAGCTGTGGCGGCCCCCGGCGGGCGCGCGTTCCGCGGCACGCCCGAGGCGCTCACGGCGAGTGAGAAGGATCGTGCGGAGAACGTGATGATCGTGGATCTACTCCGGAACGACCTGGGAAAAGTGTGTCGCCCGGGGTCGGTGCGCGCTCCCACGCTGTACGCGCTCGAATCGCACCCCACGGTGCATCACCTGGTATCCACGGTGACCGGCATACTGGCGGACGGGACCGACGCGTTCGATCTGCTGCGGGCCGCGTTTCCCGGAGGCTCCGTCACGGGAGCGCGCGCCGCGGGGAGCGTACTGCGGCGCGATCGGCTACATCTCGGTCACGGGCGCCATGGACGTGAACATTCCGATCCGAACGGCCGTGCTGCAGGATGGTATTGCGTCGTTCCACGCGGGCGCCGGGATCGTTTGGGACTCGGATCCTGCGGCGGAGTACGACGAGACGCTCGCCAAAGCGCGGGCCTTGATCGACGCGCTCACTTCCCCACGCAAAACGTCGAGAACACGCGGTCGAGCACGTCGTCCGGCGTAACCACCCCGATCAGATCGTCGAGCGCGGTGACCGCGGCCCGCAGGTGTGTTGCCGCCGCCGCCGCGTCCACACCCGCGACGCGCGCCGCCCCGAAGCCGTCCAGCTCGGCAAGGGCCCGCTCCAGGGCGGCGCGGTGGCG
>JBGPOM010000259.1:0-3620 GCA_041488075.1 Gemmatimonadota bacterium | reverse complement strand
GGGGGGGGGGGGGGGGGGGGGGGGGGGGGGGGGGGGGGGGGGGGGGGGGGGGGGGGGGGGGGGGGGGGGGGGGGGCGGGGGGGGGGGGGGGGGCGGGGCGCCCCGCCCCCGGGCGCGGCAAGCGGATCGGGGTGGTGACGGGGACGGCGATGGGCGCGCTCATGCCCCAGGTGGTGACGGGCCTGGCCGCGGCGACGGGCGCGCGCTTCGAGATCTTGGCGCTCGAGAACACGCTGTTCGGGCCCTCCGTCACGACCGCGGGGCTACTCCCGGGCGCGACGCTGCTGGCGGCGCTGCGCGAGCGGCGTGATCTAGACCTCGTCTTGCTCCCCGCCGAAGCCGTGAACGACGACCTGGTCTTCATGGACGACGTGGACGTGCACGCCCTGGCAGCGCAGCTGCCGATGCCGGTCAAGCTGTCGTACGATTTCGCCGATGCGTTGGTGGACGAGGAGGTGGCGGTATGAGCGCCCCCACGATCGCCATCATCGGCCGGCCCAACGTCGGCAAGTCGACGCTCTTCAACCGGATCATCGGCCGGCGGCAGGCGATCGTGGACGCGCAGCCGGGGGTGACGCGCGACCGCAACTTCGCCCCCGCCGAGTGGAACGGCCGGCGCTTCTGGCTGGTGGACACCGGCGGCCTCGTGCCGGGATCGACCGACCCGATGAACCGGGCGATCCGCATCCAGGTGGAGCAGGCGGTGGCCGAGAGCGATGTCCTGGTCTTCCTCGTGGACGTCCAGGACGGCGTGCACCCGGTGGACCTCGAGATCGCGCAGTACCTGCGGAAGGCGAAGCGCCCGATGCTGCTCGTGGTGAACAAGTGCGACGACCTGCCGAACGAAACGCGCCAGCTCTCGTTCTACGAGCTGGGGATGGGTGAGCCGTTCCCCGTTTCGGCGTCGGTCGGGAAGAACAGCGGCGACTTGCTGGACCGGCTGGTGGCGCTGCTGCCGCCGGAGGGCGCGGCTCCGGAAGAGGACGCCATTCGCGTGGCGGTGGTGGGCCGGCCCAACGTGGGGAAGTCGAGCCTCGTCAACCGGCTGGTGGGTCAGGACCGGCTCGTCGTGGCGGCCGAGCCGGGCACGACCCGCGATGCGATCGACACGCCGCTCGTGCACGAGGGACACCGGCTCGTGTTCATCGACACGGCGGGACTGCGCAAGCGCAGCAAGGTGGAGGAGGACATCGAGTTCTACTCGACGCTGCGCACCTCGCGGGCGATCGAGGACGCCGACGTCTGCGTGCTCGTGGTGGATGCGAAGGACGGCCTGCACACCCAGGACATGAAGATCGCGAACGACGCCTGGGAGAAGGGCGCGGGCGTGCTCATCGCCGTGAACAAGTGGGACCTGATCGAGGAGAAGGACACGAACACGGCGGTGCGCGGGGAGAAGGAGCTCAAGGCGCGGGCACCGTTCCTCTCGTTCATCCCGTTCTACTACGTCTCGGCGAAAACGGGCCAGCGCGTCGTCAAGCTGCTCGACGCGATCCTCGAGGTCGCCGCCGAGCGCGAGAAGCGCGTGCCCACCGCGGAGGTCAATCGCGTGCTCGAGGCGCTGCTCGCGCGCCAGCAGCCGCCCCAGCCGGTCGGGGAATCGCTGCGGCTCTTCTACGCCACGCAGGTGGGCACGGCGCCGCCGCGCTTCGCGGTGATCGCGAACCGGCCCGAAGCCGTCCCCGAGTCGTACACACGCTACCTTCACAACGGCTTCCGCGAGGCGTGGGACTTCACCGGCGCGCCGCTCACCATCAAGTTCCGTCGCAAGAAGGGGCGCCGGTGAGCATCGCGCTCTGGATCCTCGCGGCGTACCTGCTCGGCGCCACGCCGACGAGTTACATCGCCGGCCGGCTGGGGCGGGGCATCGACCTGCGCGAGCACGGCTCCAAGAACCTGGGCGCCACGAACGTGTACCGCCTGCTCGGCTGGAAATACGCGATCCCCGTCGCGGTGTTCGACGTCGCCAAGGGGGTGCTCCCGGTGGCGCTGTTCGGACGCTGGGCGGAGGGGCCTCCCTGGCTGCCGGTCACGCTGGGCGGGGCGGCCGTGGTGGGCCACATGTTCTCGCCTTACGTCCGGTTTCGTGGCGGTAAGGGCGTCGCGACCGCGGCGGGGGTCTTCCTCGCCCTGGCGCCGCTGGCGTTCGCGGTCGCCGTCCCCGTGTGGGGGCTGTGCCTCTGGCTCACGGGGTACGTCTCGCTCAGCTCGATCGTCGCGGCCGTGACCTTCCCACTATGGGTACGGCTCACGACGCACGGCGCGGGCCCCACGTTCTGGGCGAGCGTGGTGCTCGCCCTGCTCATTGTGGTCGCGCACCGCGCGAACATCGGGCGCCTGCTGGCCGGGACGGAACACCGGTTCCGGACCCGGCACCGGGCGCCGGCGTGACCCGCATCGCCGTCATCGGGGGCGGCGCCTGGGGGACGGTGCTCGCCGATCTCCTCGTGCGCAAGGGCGACACCGTGACGCTGTGGGCGCGCGAGCCGGAGGTAGTGGAGGCGGTGAACCGCGAGCACGCGAACCCGGTGTTTCTCCCCGGGGCGTCGCTCGCGCCCAGCCTCCGGGCGGAGGGCGACGTCGCCGCCGCGGTGCGTGGGGCGGAGGTCATCGTGTCGGCCGCGCCGTCGCATGCCGTGCGTCCGGTGATGGCGCAGGCCGCGGCCGCGTTCCCCAAGACCGGGGTGAAGCCCCTGGTCGTGAGCGTGTCCAAGGGGCTCGACCCCGAGCGGCTCGAGCGGCCGTCGGGCGCGCTCGACGACGTACTGCCGCCGGGAACCCCGGTCGCGGTGCTCTCGGGGCCGTCGTTCGCGCGGGAGGTATATGAGCGCCAGCCCACGGCGGTCGTGGTGGCGGCGGCGGACCACGCCGTGGCGCAACACGCGCAGCGGGTATTCTCGACCGCGTACTTCCGGGTCTACTCGCACACCGACGTCGTAGGGGTCGAGCTCGGCGGCGCCTTGAAGAACGTGATCGCCCTCGCGGCGGGCATCCTGGAGGGGCTGGGGCTCGGGTACAACACGCGCGCGGCGGTGATCACGCGGGGCCTCGCCGAGATCACGCGGCTCGGCGTCGCCCTCGGGGCGCAGCCGATGACGTTCGCGGGGCTGGCGGGGATGGGCGACCTGATCCTCACGGCGACGGGCGCGCTGTCGCGCAACCGGAGTTTGGGCGTGGAGCTGGGGCGGGGGAAAACGCTCGCAGAAGCGCTGGCGGGGAAGGCGACGGTGGCCGAGGGCGTGAACACCGCGCGGACGGCGGTGGCGCTAGGGGAGCGGCACGAGGTCGAGCTGCCCATCGCGCGCGAGGTGGCGGACGTGCTGTTCCGGGCCAAGGCGCCCGGGCAGGCCATCACCGACTTGATGGAGCGTGACCTCAAGGCGGAGCAGTGGCGATGAGCGCGAGTCTGCCAAATCACCCTGTGCAGGAGTTCTTCTCGATCGGTGAGGTGTGCCAGCTCACCGACCTGAAGCCGCATGTGCTGCGCTACTGGGAGAGCCAGTTCCGCTTCCTGAACCCCGCCAAGAACCGCTCGGGAAACCGCGTGTATCAGCGGCGCGAAATCGAGCTGATCATGCTCGTGAAACACCTCCTCTACACCGAGAAGTACACGATCGAGG
>JBGPOM010000258.1:0-3625 GCA_041488075.1 Gemmatimonadota bacterium | reverse complement strand
GTCATCAGCACCGGGGCCTCCCATACGGGGCGGTCGCCCACGGAGTCCGTGAGCGGTCGCTTGCCTGGCGGGCGATGGTGTGCGGGGACGTGGGCGAATGCGTTCCCCCGCCGGATCCCGAGCATGACCTCGACCTCCTGCTGCAGCTTATCGGCGCCCGGACGATCGCTCTTGTTGATCACGTACAGGTCGGCGATCTCCATGACGCCCGCCTTCAACGTCTGGATGCCGTCTCCCGATTCGGGGACGAGCACCAGCACGGTGGTGTCGGCGGTGGCGGCGACGTCCAGCTCAGTCTGACCGACGCCGACCGTCTCGATGAGGATGCGGTCGAACCCGAACGCCTCGAGCACGTCGGCCACTTCTTCGGTGGTCGTCGCGAGTCCGCCCTGCGCGCCGCGTGTCGCCATCGACCGGATGTAGACCCCCGGGTCGAGGCTCACCGACTCCATGCGGATCCGGTCGCCGAGCAGGGCCCCGCCCGTGAAGGGGCTCGTGGGGTCCACCGCGACGACCGCCACCTTGAGGCCCTGGGTGCGGTACTGCTGGATCAACCGCTCGGTCAGGGTGCTCTTGCCCGCCCCGGGCGGCCCGGTGATGCCGATCCGGTGGGTGGCGCCGCGTCCCACCCGGCTGTGCAGATGCGACAGCACGCGCTCGAACCCGTCACGCCGGTTCTCGACCAGGCTGATGGCGCGGGCGAGGGCCGCCGTCTCTCCGCGCTCGAGTCCCGCCAGAATGTCGTCCGTGCCCATCGGTGTCCTAAACATACTCACAGAAGGGTGCCGCGCAGAATCACGCTCGCCATCGTGAAGTAGATCACCAGGCCGGTCACGTCCACCAGGGTGGCCACGAACGGGGCCGATGCGCTCGCCGGGTCGAAGCCGACGCGCCGGAGCACGAAGGGCAGCGTCGAGCCGGCCACGGTACCGAACGTCACGACGCCGATCAGGCTGCCGAACACGGTGAGGGCGACGAGCAGGTAATGCTCGCCGTAGATGGCCGTGATGGCGTGCCACAACACGATGCGGAGGAACCCAATCGTGCCCAACACCGTCCCGAGGACGAGGCCGGCCGCGATCTCCCGCCGCACCACGCGCCACCAGTCCCGCAGCCTCACCTCGCCGAGTGCCATGGCCCGGATGACGAGCGTGGACGCCTGCGAGCCCGAGTTCCCGCCGCTCGAGATGATGAGCGGCACAAACAGTGCGAGCACGACGGCGCGCGCGATTTCCGCTTCGAAGAAGGCCATCGCGGTCGCCGTGAGCATCTCGCCGAGGAACAGCGCCGAGAGCCATCCGGCGCGCTTCCGCACCATCCGATTGAAGGCGGTCTGGAGGTACGGTGCGTCGAGGGCCTCGGAGCCGCCGAGTTTCTGGATGTCCTCCGTGGCCTCCTCTTCCACCACCGCGACGACGTCGTCCGCGGTCACGACTCCCTTCATCCGGCCCGACGCGTCCACGACCGGTGCGGTGACGAGGCTGTGCTCGGCGAAGAGCAGGGCGACCGCTTCCTGATCGGCCTGTTCGGGAATCGTGACCATGTCTGCATCAGCCGCGCGACGCTGGTGGCCGGGTCGGCCGCGATCAGGTTGGTCAGCGCGACCTTGCCCAACAGCTGGCCCTCCGCGTCGAGCACGTACGCCTCGGTCGGCGTGTCGTGACCGGAGCGTTCCTGCGCCTGCCGGCGGAAATACCCCAGCGCCTCGGCGGCGGTCATATCCGGGCGCACGCGGATGTACCGCGGGTTCATCAGGCCGCCGGCCTCGTCCTCGGCGTAGGCCAGGAGCGCGGTGACCTCGGCGCGCGTCGGGTCGTCGAGCTGGCCCAGCAGGCCGGGGCGCTGCTCCTCCGGCGCGGCCTGGATCAGGTCGGCGACGTCGTCCGGGGCCAGCAGCCGGATCCACAGGCGGCGTTCGCCGGGTGGCAGCATGAGCAACACGTCCGCCTGGTCGACCGCGCTGAGATCGAAGAAGAACTCGTGCGCGGCCTCGGGCGCAAGCTGCTTGAGGCGGCGGGCGCGGGCGGCGGCGTTGAGCCGCGGCCAGACCTCCGCGACGGCGAGATAGGTCAGCTCCTTCCGCTTGGTCATGGGCCTCGCTCAGCCGGGGCTCAGCCGGGCTCGTCGGAGCGATCGAGCACCATCGCGCGGACCGGTCCCGCGCGGACCGCGACGCGCTCGACCCGCATCGCGGTCGCCGCGAGGACGTCGAATTCGAGCCCCCGGTAGAGGAACCGCCCCCCGGCGCGTGGGATGCGGCCAAGGATCTGAATGAGCAGGCCCCCGACGGTTTGCGCGCCCCGCGCGTCCAACGAGACGCCGAACTGCTCTTCCAGGGCGCTGAGCGGCGCGCTCCCCTCGAACTCCACGATCCGCGCCACCGGCACGGGCTCGGGCGGTCCCTCGAAGATCTCGCCCACCAGCTCCTTCAGCAGGTCCTCGAAGGTGACGAGCCCCGCCGTGCCGCCGAACTCGTCGAGCACGACCGCGAGGTGCCCCCCGCCCCGCTGCATCTGCAGCATCAGGTCGGCGGCCCGCATCGCGCCCGGGACCGTGAGCACCGGACGCACCGGCACGGGATCCTCCGGCTGGATCTTCAACAGATCGAGGGTGTGCGCCACGCCGATCACCTCGTCGAGCGATCCGCGGTACACCGGATACCGGCTGTAGGCGGACTGCTGGAACACGTGCGCCGCTTCCGCCGCGAGCATCCCCTCGGGGATGGCCACGATGGCCGTGCGTGGCGTCATCAACTCGCCCACCGGGCGGTCGGCGAAGGCGAGCACACCGGACACGACTGCCATCTCGTCCGTCCCGGCGATGGCTTCGGTGTCGGCGCTCGAGAGCAGCGCGGCGAGCGTGGTGCGCGTGGACGGATCGCGCCGGGGAATAAACGGGGCCAGCAAGGCGCCCCCCCGCTCCATCCATGGCACGGCATGACCGACGAGCGGCTCCGCCCAGCGGCGTCCCACGACGCGGGGCACGAGGTAGGCCGCGATGATGAACAGCGGGACCCCCACAGTCACTGTGAAGATGCCCAGGAACGTCGGGGTGGTCGCGGCGAGCAGGGCGGGCACCGCACCGGCGGCGAGCAGCACGCCGAGGGTCGTGAGGGTATTCGCGGTCGCGAGCAGTCGGCCGGGATTCTGCAGCAGGCCGGAGATCCCCCCCGAGCCGCGCAGCTTGTAGGCAACCCAGCGGGTCAGCTCGACCTGGCACACCGCCGCGGCCGCGACGCCGACCGCCGCGGAGACGCCGGCGAGCGCGACCCCCAGACCGAGGACGACGAGCGCGCCGATCATTGCTTTTCGAACGAGACCTGGGTGACGCGCCGCCGCTCCACGCGCTCTACGACGACGCGATACCCGTCCAGGGTCAGCTCGTCGCCCGGCCGGGGGACGCGGCCCAGCGCCGAGTAGATCAGGCCGCCTACCGTCGATACGTCGGGATGGGTGAGCGGGGTACCCAGCGCCTCGGACAGCTCGTCGAGACTCACCCGCCCGTGCACCGAGAAGCGGGCGCCGTCCCGGCGGATGGCCGGGGCGCTCTCGGCGTCGTGCTCGTCCCGGATCTCTCCGACGATCTCCTCAAGGATGTCTTCCCGCGTGATCAACCCCGACGTTCC
>JBGPOM010000257.1:0-3630 GCA_041488075.1 Gemmatimonadota bacterium | reverse complement strand
CTCGCGCCGCCGCTCGCGGCGGGCCTCGTCGTCGCGGCGCTCACCGAGGAGCTGGCGTTCCGGGGCTATCCGCTGCGCCGCCTGGCCGACGCCGTCGGGCCGTGGGCGGCGATGCTCCTGCTCGCCGTGCCGTTCGGCTTGCTCCACTTGAAGAACCCCAACGCCACGGTCTTCAGCACCGTCAACGTGATCCTCGCGGGAGTGTGGCTCTCGTTCGCGTTCTTCTCCTCTGGCGGGATGGGCTACGCCTGGGGGTTGCACTTCGGGTGGAACGCCGGCCTGGCGCTGCTGTTCGACGCGCCGGTGAGCGGCTACCGCTTCCAGGTGCCGGCGGTCGAATACGTGCCGGGGGCTCGTGGCTGGGTGGACGGCGGGGCGTTCGGGCCGGAGGGCGGGATCGTGGCGACAATCGTGTTGATCGCGGGCACGCTCGCAGTGATCGGCAGGCGCGTCACGCAGCCCAGAACGTGGCTCGCCGGATGAGCCGCGCCCTGGTAGTGGGGGCGGGGACGATGGGCAACGGGATCGCCCACGTGTTTGCACAGCACGGCTGGGAGACGACGCTGGTGGACGTTGCCCAGGATCCGCTCACCCGCGCCCTGAAGACAATAGAGAAGAATATCGAGCGCCTGGTGAAAAAAGGCGCAACGACGGCGGAGGAAGGGCGCGGTCTGCTCGGGCGCATTGCGACCAGCACGTCGTTCGACGCGGTGAAGACCGCCGATTTCGTGGTCGAGGCCGCGACCGAGAACCCCGAGATCAAGTTCAAGATCTTCCGCGAGATCGATCGGTTGGCTCCGGAGCGGGCGATCCTCGCGTCCAACACCTCGTCCATCTCGATTACCACAATCGCCGCCCAGACCAAGCGTGCGGCGCAGGTGATCGGGATGCACTTCATGAATCCCGTGCCCGTCATGGCGCTGGTCGAAGTCGTGCGCGGCCTACAGACGTCGGACGAGACGACCGCTAAGACCCTAGAGATCGCCACGGCACTCGGCAAGACGCCCGTCATCGTGAACGACTCGCCCGGGTTCGTCTCGAACCGCGTCCTCTTGCCGATGATCAACGAGGCGATCTTCTGCGTGATGGAGGGCGTCGCGACGCCCGAAGCGATCGATCAGGTAATGAAACTGGGCATGAACCATCCCCTCGGTCCGCTTGCATTGGCGGACCTTATTGGTCTCGACACGTGTCTCGCCATTCTCGAAGTCCTCCAGGGTGGGTTAGAGGAGGACAAGTACCGTCCCGCGCCGCTGCTGCGGAAGATGGTGGCGGCGGGCCAGCTAGGCCGCAAGAGCGGGCAGGGGTTCTATGCCTACCGCGACTGAGCAGCTGCAGGTGGTGGAGCTGGCGCGCGAGTTCGCGCGCGAGAAGATCGAGCCTCACGCGGCCGAGTGGGACCGCACCAGGCACTTCCCCCGCGACGTCATCGACGAGATGGGCAAGCTCGGCTTCCTCGGCATGTGCGCGCCGGAAGAGTACGACGGGATGGGGCTCGACGCTCTCACGTACATCCTCGCGCTCGAGGAGATTGCCGCGGCCGACGCGGCGATCGCCGTATCTATGGGGATCCACAACGCGATCCCGACCACGATGCTCGTCAAGCACGGCACCCCGGCGCAGAAGGAGCGCTGGCTGCGGCCGATGGCCCGCGGCGAGTTGCTCGCCGGGTTCGCGCTCTCCGAGGCCGACGCGGGATCAGACCCGGCATCGCTCCGGACGCAGGCGGTGCGGAGTGGCGATGAGTGGATCCTCACCGGCTCCAAAGCCTGGGCGTCAAACGCGGGGACGGCGGACCTGATGATGATCATGGCCCGCACCGACACCCCCGAGGCGCGGCGCGGCCCGAAGGGCATCTCGACGTTCATCGTGCCGACCGACGTGAAGGGCTATCGCGCCGGGAAGCCCGAGGACAAGATGGGCCTGCGGGCGTCGAACACGGCGGCGATCGCGCTCGACGATCTGCGGCTCCCCGCCGACGCCTTGCTCGGCGAGGAGGGGATGGGGTTCGTGTACGCGATGGAGGGGCTCGATGCGGGGCGGCTCGGCATCGCGGCGCAGGCGGTGGGGATCGCGCGGCGGGCGCTCGAACACAGCATCAAGTACTGCGCCGAGCGGCGCCAGTTCGAGAAACCGATTCGGGAGTTCCAGGCGGTGCAGTTCAAGCTGGCCGACATGGCCACGCGGACGGAGGCGGCGCGCGCCCTGGCGCACCGCGCGGCCGTCCGCAAGGACTCGGGGGAAGACGCGAGCGCGTTCGCCAGCATGGCGAAGCTGTTCGCCTCCGAGACGGCGATGTGGGTGACGACGCAGGCGATTCAACTGTTCGGTGGGTACGGCTACATGCGGGATTTTCCCGTCGAGAAACTCTTTCGGGATGCAAAGGTGACCGAGATCTATGAAGGCACCAGTGAAATCCAGCGCATCGTCATTGCGCGCGCTCTCGCTCACGGGCCCGAACACGGCTAAGAAGGAAGACGCGAGCGAGCTGTTCGCCCTGCTCGAGGAGCACCAGCACGAGCAGGTGAGCCTGTGTTACGAGCCGTCGTCCTCGTATCGGGGCATCATCGTGATTCACGATTCGACGCTGGGCCCCGCGCTCGGCGGCACGCGGTTCTTCAACTACAAGTCCGATCGCGAGGCGCTGATCGACTGCCTGCGCCTGGCGCGCGGGATGACCTACAAGGCGGCGGTGGCGGGGTTGAACCTGGGGGGTGGGAAGAGCGTCATCATCGGCGACAACAAGATCAAGAACCGCGAGCCGGTGTTCCGCGCCCACGGCCGCCACGTCCAGGCGCTGGGGGGCCGCTACATCACCGCGGAGGACGTGGGCACGTCCACGGGCGACATGGAGTTCATCAAGGCCGAGACCGATCACGTGACCGGGCTGATCGGCAAATCGGGCGATCCGTCGCCGGTGACGGCGTTCGGGATCTATCGCGGGATCAAGGCCTGCGCCAAGCATCGCTACGGCTCCGACTCGCTCTCGGGCAAGACGATCGCGATTCAGGGGTGCGGCCACGTCGGGTATTACGTGGCGCAGCTGCTGCACCACGAGGGGGCGAAGCTCATCGTCACCGACATCGACAGCGCCAAGGTGCAGAAGGTGGTGGAGGAGTTCCACGCCCAGGCGGTGAAGCCCGAGGAGATCATCGGCATCAAGGCCGACATCTTCGCGCCCTGCGCGATGGGGGGGATCATCAACGACGAGACGTTGGCCAAGCTCCAGGTCGAGATCGTGGCGGGCGGGGCCAACAATCAGCTTGCCGAGGAGCGGCATGGGGACGCGCTCGAGGCGAAGGGGATCACCTACGCGCCCGATTACGTGATCAATGGCGGGGGATTGATCAACGTCAACGCCGAGCTGAACGGATGGACGATGGAGCGGGCGCGCAACAAGGCGGGCGAGATCTACGACACGATTCTGCGGGTGTTCGAGATTGCCGAGGAAGAGGGCATTCCCAGCTATCACGCGGCCGACCGGCTTGCCGAGCAGCGCATCGCGGCCATCGCGAAGGTGAGGCAGAACTTTGTCTGAGCAGATCTACGTCGGGGCCGATCACGCCGGGTTCGATCTCAAGCAGAAGCTCGTCGCCGAGCTCAAGAAGCTCGGCTATGAGCCGATCGATG
>JBGPOM010000256.1:0-3641 GCA_041488075.1 Gemmatimonadota bacterium | reverse complement strand
GGAGCACTTGGCGCGCCGGATCGAGGCCATGCTCGATGAGAACAGGAAGCACGAGAAGAGAATCGAAGAGCTCCTCAAGGGAAGCGCGCCCGAGGGAACGGTTGAGAAGATCGGGAATGTCGAGCTGCACGTGAGTGAATCGAATCTCGAGGACCGCAACCAGATCGGCGTCCTGATGGACAGTTTCCGGGAGAAGCACAAGGATGCAATCTCGGTTCTGTTCACCACGGGGGCGCGCCCCGGGATTCACGTGGCGGTGACCAGCAGTCTAGTCGCGCGGGGCATCAAGGCCGGCGACATTGCGAACGCCATTGCGGTCACGACCGGCGGCAAGGGTGGTGGGCGCCCCGAGTTTGCATCCGCTGGCGTGGGGGATTCCTCGAAGGTGGGCCAAGCTCGGGCGCAGACGGCACGCATCGTAAAGGATCTGCTCACGCGATGACCCGCAACGAGGTCCTTGCCTGGCTCCATGCTCGCCGTCCCGCCCCACCGGAGGCGTTGCGCGCACGGCTCGATCGGGCAGTGGCCGAAACTATTGCCCCGTCCCCCCTCCCCGTGTACCTCGCGGAGCTGGGACGGGAGCTGCTGGCGCGGGTCGCGTCGCGGCCGGAAGGGGGGCGCGAGCTGGCGCTCGACCTGCTCACTGCCGACGCGTTCGTGACCTATGCGTTCGAAGCGCAGGCAGAGGACGACGTCGGTGGCTTGGCGCGACTGAGCGAAGGAGGGATCCTATGACGGTACTCGGCGGACCTGGTCTGCTGGTCTTGGTGGACCCCGTCCGCACGGACGCGACGCAAGCGGCGCGGATCGGGCGGGAGGCTGTGGCCGCGGGGGTGCGCGGCCTCCTGATCGGATCGTCGTTCGACGGCGCCGCCCAGACGCACGAGGTGGCGCGCGCGTTGCGCGAGAGCGCTCCCGGTCTCCCCCTCGCCCTGTTCCCCGGCTCGGCCATGCAGCTCACCGACGAGGTAGACCTCGTGCTCTTTCTGTCGCTCGTGTCCGGGCGCAATCCCCAGTACCTGATCGAGGAGCACGTGCGCGCCGTGCCCTTCTTGCAGCGCCATCCCGTGGCCACGCTGTCCACCGCCTACATCCTGATCGACGGCGGGCGCGTGACGAGCGTCGAGGCGGTGAGCCAGACGCGCCCCCTGCCGGCGGACAAGCCCGAGCTGGCGGCGGCGCACGCGACCGCGGCGCAGCTCATCGGTATGCAGGCGGTGTACCTGGACGCCGGCAGCGGGGCCGAACGGCCCGTGCCGGAGGACGTGATCCGCGCCTGCCGGAGAGCGGTGCCCGACCGGCCGCTGTTCGTGGGGGGCGGGATCAAGACGCCCGCCCAGGCGCGGGCGGCGCGGGCGAGCGGAGCGGACTTCGTCGTGATCGGCACGGTGATGGAAACGGACGGCGGGCCCCCCCCCAGCGGCGGGCTGCGGGCGTTCGTGGAGGCGGTCCGATGACTCCACTCGAGCAAATCCGGACGTCGCTCGAGGCCTTGGCCGGCCTCGCGGCGCGCGTCTCGGCCGACCAGGCTGAGGAGATCGCCGCGCTGGCCGACCGCTACGAGGTCGCGCTGCGCGGCGGCGGCACGCTGTTCTTCGCGGGGAACGGGGGCAGCGCCGCCGACGCCCAGCACATCGCCACCGAGTACGTGGTGCGCTATCAGACGATACGCCCCGCGATGCGCGCGGTGGCGCTGACGACCGACACCTCGCTGCTCACGGCGTGCGCCAACGACCTCGGGTTCGACGAGGTGTTCGCGCGCCAGGTGGAGGCCCTGGCGGAGCCCGGCGACCTGCTGGTGCTGCACTCGACGAGCGGCGAGAGCCCCAACGTGATCCGCGCCGCCCAGGCCGCCAACGCCCGCGGCGTCACGGTAATCGCGTTCCTGGGCAAGAGCGGCGGCCACCTGTTGGAGCTGGCCGACGTGGCGCTCCTGATCCCCTCCGAGGATACGGCCCGCATCCAGGAGCTGCACCTCGCGATCGAGCACGTGATCTGTGACGTGGTGGAAGAGCGGCTGCGGGGGTGATCGACCTCACCGGGAAGCGGGCGTTCGTGACGGGTGGGGGAAGGGGCATCGGCCGCGCCACGGCCGTGCTCCTCGCCCGGGCGGGCGCGAAGGTCGCGGTGGGGTACCGCAGCCGCAAGCCCGATCCCGACGCGCTCGTCGCGGCGACGATTCCGGGTGATCTGGGGGACCCCGCCGCCGCCCGGCGCGCCGTCGCCGAAGTGATGCGGACGTTCGGCGGGCTCGACATCCTCGTCGTGAACCACGGCGTCTGGCCCCCCGCCGACGTGCCGCTCGCCAAGATGACCGACGAGCAGTGGGAGACCACCCGCCGCGTCAACCTCGACGCCGCGGTGTACGTGTGCCGCGCCGCGATCCCGAACCTCTCGCCCGGCGGGACGATCGTGCTCGTCGCCTCGACCGCCGGCCAGCGCGGCGAGCCGTTCCACGCCGACTACGCCGCCACCAAGGGTGCCGTCATCGCCCTCACCAAGTCGCTGGCCGTCGAGCTCGCCCCGGCGATCCGCGTGAACTGCGTCGCTCCCGGCTGGGTGGATACCGACATGGCGGCGGGTGCGCTGGCGAAGGACCCCACCATCGCGACGTCGATTCCCCTGGGCCGCGTGGCGAGTCCCGATGACATCGCGGGACCCATCGTGTTTCTCTGCTCGAGCCTCGCCAGGCACATCACGGGCGAGATTCTCAACGTGAACGGTGGGAGCGTCTTGTGCGGATGACGGAGGGGGAGGGGGGAGCGGGGGGGGGGGGGACGTGATCGTCGGCATCGGGCTCGACATCGTGGAGACGGCGCAGATCAGCCGCCTGCTCGGCGCGCCGGGGGGGGGCGGCCTCGCGTTCGAGGAGCGCGTGTTCACGGCCGCGGAGCGCCAGGACTGTGAGGGGCGGGTGGACCGCGAGCAGGCGCTCGCCGCCCGGTTCGCGGCCAAGGAGGCCTGCCTGAAGGCGCTGGGCACGGGGTGGAGCGAGGGCGCGGCGTTCCTGCAGGTAGAAGTCGTGAGCGCCGAGTCGGGGGGGGGAATGGGGGGGGGCGCGCCGCTGCTGCGGCTGAGCGGCGCGGCGGCGGAGCTGGCCCGCGAGCGGGGGGTGCGCCGCGTGCATGTCAGCTTGTCGCACCAGCCGGGCATTGCGGCCGCCGCCGTGATCCTCGAGGGATAGCCCGCGGCATGGCGTTTCCCCCGCAGCTCGCCATTCCCACCGAGGTGCTCCGGATCGCGCGCCAGCTCGAGGCCGCCGGCTTCGAGACGTGGTGCGTCGGCGGGGCAATCCGCGACACGCTGCTCGGCGTCCCGCACAACGACTTCGACCTGACGACCGCCGCGCCGCCCACCGAAGTCCAGAAGCTGTTCAAGCGCACGGTGCCCGTGGGGATCGAGCACGGCACGGTCGCGGTGCTCGATGCCGGCAACCGCGCGCACGAAGTGACGACGTTCCGCAAGGACGTCAAGACCGACGGGCGGCACGCCGAGGTGGCGTTCGGCGCGTCGCTGGAGGAGGACCTGGCGCGGCGCGACTTCACGATCAACGCGATCGCCGTGCACCCCGAGAGCGGGGACGTGAAGGACCCGTTCGGTGGCCAGAAGGACCTCGCGGCGGGCCTGGTGCGCGCGGTGGG
>JBGPOM010000255.1:0-3678 GCA_041488075.1 Gemmatimonadota bacterium | reverse complement strand
CTGGCGCTCAGCGATTCGGCGGGCCGCCGCGCCGTCATTCTCCAGGCGCTGCGCACGCCCTCCTACCGCGATGCCGTGCAGAACTCAGCGTACCGAGTGATCGCCCGCACGGGCGACACGACGCTGGTCGATTCGTTGGACGCCCGCGCCGGCGATCAGCGCTTCGCGGTACACGTGCTGGCGGTGCTCGCGACCCGGGGCAGCACCCGCGCGCTCGACCTCCTCGTCACGCATCTGGACGACGCGCGGCCCTACGTGCGGCGCTGGGCGCTCGAAGCGTTCCGCTTCTCGCTGCGGCGCGACATCGCGCAGCCCAAACTTCAGGCGGTGAGCGCGGGCCTCAGGTTCGCCGACACCAAGCAGGCCGCCGCCGAGCTGCTGCAGCAGTGGCAGAAGGGTGGCAGTGACGATCAGTAGCTATCGGAAGGGGTACGGCGCCAAGTCATTGCAGCTTAGCGCATTGCGGCTTTACTGTTGACTTGGTGTCTTGATACTGTCCACTCTATTAGCGGCCGCCAGTCCCACTCGAAACGCCGCCAGCGCCGTCTCATACGCCCGCATTCTGTTGAGTAGGTCGGCGGCGACCGTTGCGGGCTTCCTCCCGGCGGTCGTTTCGCAGATGGGCAAGAACTTGAGTACCGAGTCGATGCGCGCAACGAGCTGGCGCGCCGCGACGCGCATGGAGTCGGTGTACGCGGTCGCCTGCATCCGGGGCCGTCCGCTCGACATGAAGCTGCGTGCCGTGGTGCACAGCCCGCCGAGGCGCCGCCCCGCCAGGCGCTGGCGCAGGGTATCGCGCTGCTGTTGGGTGCGCGCCACGCGATCGATGCCGTCACGCAGCTGGGCCGCACCGCGTGCCACGGACCGGAGGCCCTCGAGGTAGTGCACCTGTTCGAGGGTGGGCGGCGCCGGGTCGGGCCGGGGTGGGGCGGTACTGTCCTGGGGGGCGGCGGCGAGGGGCGCCGCAACGGCTGCCAGGACGATGATCACAGTGGCGAACATCCGAACTCCTCTAACAGTGTATTAAGCCCTGGGGTTATAATCACACAATGACAGTTCCCGCAACCTCGCGCGTCGTGCGCACCTTCGAGGACCGCGCCGACGCCCTGTCGCATTTCTTCCAGCGGGCCGGCGAGGCCCCGCGGCTCGTCGCGTACGACGATGGCGTCGGGTGCCCCCTCGACCAGGCTCTCGCCGCGCTCGAGTGGACCGGCCAGGTCGGCATCGTCCTCCCGGACGACCTGGTGCATGCGGCGCGGCTCGGTCCTGACTCCGCGGCCGCGGTGGTCGAGCGCAAGGATGGTGACGCCCGCGTCTTCATCTACTTCGGCCCGCGCATGGATGCCCCGCCCGCCGACCCCTACGAGGGGACCCTGCTGTACGACGAGCCCGGGGTGCGGGCCTACATTTTCGCGCAGCGGGTGCACGCCATCGCCCATTTTCTGCGCGCCACGCAGGGCATGAGCGCCGTGATCGCCATGCTGTCGCGCCGCGCCCCCGAGCTGCGCCACATCCGCCGCTGGACCCAGGAGCTATTCGCCGAGGGAGGGGGCACCGTGATTCCCTCGACGCAGCTACTCGCTGGATGGTTCGCCACCGGCGGCGCGGGCTTCCTGTTCGTTCCGCCGCACCAAGACGACCCCTTCACCTACTGCGAAGTCGCGATCGACGGCTGAGGATGATCGCGGCGTTCTTCACGGTTTGGATGGCCGTCGCTCCCGCGGCGCCCGTCCAGCGACCCGACAGCGCCGCGCTGCGAGGCGTTCAGGATTCGCTCGACCGTGTACGCGGTGCCGCGTACAACTTCCGGACCGATCTCGGCCGCGCCTCGCCTCTGGTGCTCTACAACCGGGCGCAGCGGATGCGGACGAGCTGCCTCGCCGCCGACCGCGCGCTGGTGCACCTCGACTCCACGCTCACCGCCATGTACCCCGCGGGGACCCCGGCGGCCCTGCGCCGTGCAGCACGCGTCCTCCGAGGTGCCCTCGCCGACTGCCGGCGCGACTACGACACCGCGGTGCGCTGGGACGAGCGCGCCGACAGCGTGCGCGCCTGGGCGCCGTATCGCCTGCGGCGCCTCGAGGAGGCGATGCGGAGCTTCGTCCGCGCCGCCGTGCTGCCCCGCCGCTGATGTGGGAACGTGCACGGTGTGGATTCACAACTCCACATCGTGTGGACGGGCGGTGGAAGGGGTGACTGGGTAGCGGGTTACGATCCACACGTCATGCACATCGAAGTGAGCTAACCCGAAGAAACATCGGCACTTGCGCGCTTTTCAGAGCCCCCTATATTGATGCCACGCGGCTTGGAGGGAAGGGTTGGGACCTCTAGTCTCAACGACGCCTTCAAG
This sequence comes from Gemmatimonadota bacterium, assembly GCA_041488075.1. Lineage (GTDB taxonomy): Bacteria > Gemmatimonadota > Gemmatimonadetes > Gemmatimonadales > GWC2-71-9 > 20CM-2-65-7. The sequence continues at coordinate 1,328 of JBGPOM010000255.1, read as the reverse complement.
ACGGGTTCGAACGGAAATTCCGGGGAGAGCGCCGATGCAACCAAGGGCTCAGGCGCTCGGTGATCCGGGAGCAGCTCTCCGGGTCGGACAGGTGGGGCCAGTCGCGTTGCCTCATCCACGTCGAAATGGTGCCTCGACGTGCAGTGCGGAAGGTCGGTCCGCGACCCGATCTGACCCGTAGCACTCACATTGGCGAACCTTGCGGCCCGGCCAGGCTGCTTGGGGATGGAAACCGGAGCTCCTGTCCGCCCTACCGAGCGACGCAACAGTCAACCGGCGGCGGCAGGAAGAAGAACGGAGGGTGAAAGCCCCCGGCTCCGGGTAGCCGATGTGTCGGAGCCCCCGGGCGGCCTATCGTGCCGTCCCGGGGGCTTCGTGTTTTCAGGGTCAGGGCCGCTCGGCGCTCAGCCGCCGCAACGCGGCCTTGGCCTCCTCGACATAGGGCTGCAGCTCGGGATCGGCGTTCCGCCACGCGGCGGCGACGAAGCGGTACCGGGCGATTGCCTGCTCGCGCTCTCCCAGCCGCTCGTGGATCCGGGCCGCCTCGAGCTTGAAGAGGACCGCTTCTACGGCGAAGAACGGCGGGAACTGGACCTCAAGCAATGCCGCCGCTTCGCGCGCGCGTCCCCGCGCGGCGAGGAGCTGGGCCTTCGGCAACCGCGCATGGAAACAGAACGAGCAGAGCGAGTCCGGCAGCGCGTCGAAGCGACGCAACGCGTCGAGCGTGTCGTGGCGCGCCAAGGCGAGCGAAGCGCGGGCCCACTCGCCCATATACCGCCAGTAACCACCGCCTAGCACCGGCGTGCGCGAGCGCGCCAGCGAATCGGATCGGCGGGCGAAGTCTCGAAGCGCGCTCGTGTCGCCGCGCGCGACCCACCACCACACGGCATTTCCCGGAAACGGCCCTGTGCCCGGCTTCCAGCTGGCGAACTCCGCCGTCGCAATGTCGGCGGGTACCGCACCGAGGACCGCCAGATCGCCGAACACAGAGCGCATGCGGGTGCCCGCCGTGGCGTAGGCTTCATGGAGGTGCCCGCGGAGGGTGAGGTGCGCCGCCAGCCGGAGCTGATTCGCGGCCGAATCGGTCCAGAAGGCGGAGCCGTGGCGCCCGCCGCGAGCGGCGAGCCTGGCCACGCGCAATCCAGTCTCCGCGGAGTCGGGCCAGTGGATAAACGTCGTTCGAGCCAGGCCTAGCGCCTCCGCCGACGCCGTGTCGAGCAGTCGCTGCACCTCCGCCGAGGAGGCCGTTGTGGGGTCGAGTAGCTTCGCGATCAGGGGGATCCCGCTGCCCTCGACATCGGTCGGGGTCAGGGCGAGGTACAGCGCCG
>JBGPOM010000254.1:0-3724 GCA_041488075.1 Gemmatimonadota bacterium | reverse complement strand
CCGGCAGCGCCGTCTCGGGCTGGGGGAGCGGCTCGTCCACGCACGCGTCGGTCGCCTGGTCAACCTCCCCCCGCACGCGGTCGTCGATGTCCTTCAGGTCCGCCTCGTGCACCACGTCGGCTCCGAGCAGGCGCTGCACGTAGCGGTCGACGGGATCGTTCTCCCGGGCCCACCGCTCGAGCTCCTCCTTCGGCACGTAATGCTGGTCGTCGTGCTCGGCGTGCCCCTTGCGGCGGTACGTCTTCACCTCAATGAAGTGGACGCCCTTCCCGCGCCGTGCGCGGTCCACGGCGAACTTGGTCGCTTCGTACACCGCGAACACGTCGTTCCCGTCCACCGTGACCGCCGCAATACCGTAACCCTTCGCCTTCTCGGCGAGGTCTCGCACGGCGAACTGCTTCTCGGGAGGCGTCGAGTAGGCCCAGTGGTTGTATTCGCCGATGACGACGAGCGGCAGCCGCTGCACCGCCGCCAGATTCAATCCCTCGTGGAAGGTGCCGGTCGACGTCCCGCCGTCGCCGATGTACACCAGCCCCACCCGCGGCTCGCCCCGCAGCTTGAAGGTCAGCGCGATCCCCGCCATCACGGGAATCATGTCGCCCAGATGGGAGATCTGGCCGAGGTACCCCTTCTCCAGATCGTTGAAGTGGACGTTCATCTCACGGCCGCGCGTCGGGCTCTCGGCTTTGGCCATGTACTGGCGCAGGATCTCGACCGGCCGGGCCCCCATCACGAGCAGCGAGCCGAGATTCCGGATGAGCGGGGAGAGGATGTCCTTGTGGCGCCCGCGCTCGAGCGCGTAGGCCGACGCCACGGACTCGCCTTCCTGGCCGAGGGAGCGGAACAGACCGCCGATCACCTTGCTTTGGCGGTACAGGGCGACCAGGCGCTCCTCGAGCGTGCGCGTCAACCGCAGGTAGTAGTAGATCTCGAGCAGCTGGTCGCGCGACAGCACCGCCGGCAGGGCGGTCGGCCGTGTGGTGGGAACGGCGGGCGGGGCGGGCGCGGCGCGGGAGTCCATGACGTAAATTATAGTGGGCGTGAAACTTGGCCCAGCGGAGAGGCATAATCAAGGGAACGGGTGTATGGCGAACGTGCGACTGTTGATCACCGGCATGACCTGCGGCCACTGCCAGTCCAAGGTCCAGACCGCGTTGCGCGGCGTGAGCGGCGTGTACTCCGCGATCGTCGATCTGCCGGACGGCGAAGCGGAAGTGGACTTCGACGACGATCGGGTGACGACGGCGCAACTCATCGGCGCCGTGCGGCACGCCGGGTACGAAGCGAAGCTGGGCGGCTAGTAGGCGCCGCGCACGTCGTGCGCGGGCTCGGCGAGGCGGTGTACTTCGGCGAGAAACCGTTTGGCGAGCTTGTCCAGCTCCGACTCGCCCACCTGGTCGGTGCCGACCTCGACGAATGTGTAGTGTCCCGCCTCGGCGCGGGCGCTGATCGTTACTCGGCCGAGCGCGCCGTGATACACGCGGCGGCGGGGCGACTCCTCCGCCGGCGTCAACCGTCCGCCGAAGAACGCCTTCGCCGCTTCGAGCACCCGCTCGGGGCTCGCGCTGGTCCGATGGAAGTAGCGCATCTCAGGTGGCCCACCCCGGCTTGAATCGCCGCAACGAGAGACTGTTCAACACGACGGAGAGGCTGGACCACGCCATCGCCGCGCTCGCGAGCACGGGCGACAGCAACCAGCCGGTGAACGGATACAGGGCGCCCGCGGCCACGGGGATGAGCAGCACGTTGTAGCCGAACGCCCACACCAGATTCCAGCGGATCGTCCGCATCGTGCGCCGCGCCAGCGCGACGGCCGTGACGATGCCCCGCAGATCGCCGCGGATCAGCGTGACGTCGGACGCCTCCATCGCGATGTCGGTGCCGGTACCGATGGCGATACCGACGTCCGCCTGCGCGAGGGCCGGCGCGTCGTTGATGCCGTCCCCCACCATCACGACGTGCTTGCCCTGGCGCTGCAGCTTCTTCACGATGTCCGCCTTCTGCGACGGCAGGACCTCCGCGAGCACTTCATCGATGCCTACTTCCTTAGCCACCGCCTCGGCACCCTTGCGCGAGTCGCCCGACACCATCACGACGGGAAGCCCGAGTCGTTTCAGGTGGGCGACGGCGTCCCTGGAGGTCGGCTTGATCGGGTCGGAGATGGCGATCACCGCGTAGACGGTGTTGTTCACGACGCAGATGACGGGGGAGCGCCCCTGGGCGGCGAGGCGGTCGGCGTCGGTGCCGAGGGAGCCGAGCTCGAGACTGCGCTCGCGCGCGTGGCGCAACGAGATCACCTCGATGATGCGGCGGTCCACGGTGCCCCGCACGCCACGACCCTCCATCGCCGCGAATTTCTCGACCGGAAGGACCTCAACCTGCTTGTCCTTCGCCGCCTTGAGGATCGCCTGGGCGAGCGGATGCTCGGAGCGCTGCTCCACCGCCGCCGCCCACTTGAGCACGTCGGCGGGGCTGATCGACGATCCGTCGGGCTTCTTGGCGGTGACGATGTGCGTGACGGTCGGCTTCCCCTCGGTGATCGTGCCGGTCTTGTCGAGCAACACGGTCTTGGCGTTCGCAAGGCGCTCCAGCGCCTCGCCGCTCCGGATGAGGATGCCGTGCTCGGCGGCCTTTCCGGTGCCGACGAGGATCGCCGTGGGGGTCGCGAGGCCCAGCGCGCAGGGGCAGGCGATGATCAGCACCGTGACGAACGCGATCATCGCGAACAGGATCGCCGGCGGCGGCCCGAAGTCGAACCACGCCACGAACGCCGCGATGGCGAGCGCGATCACGATCGGCACGAACACGCCGGCCACCCGGTCGGCGAGCTTCTGGATCGGCGCTTTGGTGGACTGGGCGTCCTCAACGAGCTGGACGATCTGGCCGAGGGCGGTCTCCTTGCCCACGCGCGTGGCCCGGAACGTGATGCTCCCCGTCGTGTTGATCGTGCCGCCCAGACACTCGTCCCCCGGCTTCTTGGCGACGGGGATGGGCTCACCGGTCAGCATCGACTCATCCACCGCGGAGGCGCCCTCGGTCACGACGCCATCCACCGGGAGCTTCTCTCCCGGCTTGACGATCACGAGATCGCCCACGACCACGGCTTCGACCTGAACGTCGGTTTCCTTGCCGTCGCGGACGACGTGCGCGGTCTTGGCGCGCAGCGCCGCCAGGCGGCGAATCGCCTCGGACGTTTGCCCCTTGGCGCGCGCCTCGAGCAGGCGGCCGAGGAGAATCAGCGCGATGATGGCGGCGACTGCTTCATAGTAGACGTCGGCGGGGAGACCGGCGCGCGTGAACAGGCCCGGGGCCAGCGTGGCGAGGACCGAGTACAGAAATGCGGCGCCCGTGCCCACGCCGATCAGGGTGTTCATGTCGGCAGTGCGATGGCGCAACCCGCTCCACGTTCCCTTGTAGAACTGCTGGCCGGACCACAGCATCACGGGCAGCGTGACAAGCCCGAGACCGCGCTTCACCCACTCGAGGTCGAGCTCGTAGCCCTGCCGCGTGATCCAGTCGCGCATGGCGACCGCCAGCGGCATCAGCAGGCGTCCCAGCAGGTCAACCTGCTTGAAGGCGCCGTGCACATCGTCCTCGCCATGGCCGGCCATCAACAGCATCGCGCCAGCCATGGTGACCACCGCCACCACCGCGGCGAGGGCGAACTTGCCCGTGAGCGTGCGGATCTCGCGCTGGCGCGCGACGCGCTCCCGCTCCACCGGGT
>JBGPOM010000253.1:0-3727 GCA_041488075.1 Gemmatimonadota bacterium | reverse complement strand
TGCGAGCTGGCGATCATCGTGTGCGGGGTCCCCCAGACCAGCGCCCCCACCACCAGCACCGCGAGCAGCCACTTGGTGTAGGGGCGAAAGCGCTCCGCACCGGGGATCCGCCCCATGCCGACCCACAGGTAGTAGTTGCCGGCCAAGAACAGCACGGCGATCAGGAACGCCTGGATCACCCAGAGCCAGCTCATGAAGCCGCCCATCATGGTGATCCCCATCGACTGGTCGTACTGGTAGATCTCGCGGCCCAGCCAGTAGCCGGCGAAGGGGAGCACGATCAGCGCCGAGATGGCGATGAAGTTCCCGACGTACCCCATCCAGTCGTAGTGAGCGCGCTCTTCGTCGGTCGTGGCGGCGAGGAAGCGGTAGCTCGCGTAGGCGCCGACGATGGCGCCGCCGAACACGACGTTGCCGATCAGCCGGTGGATGTTGATCGGCATCCAGGTGTGGTTCATCATGGCGTGCCACAGCTTGATGCTGCCCGGGGCGGTGTCCGGAGTCACGTCCCGGGGCGGGGTCATCATGTACGTGAGCCACGAGTCGGCGATGAACATCACCAGCGTGCCCCACACGTTCAACAAGATGCCCAGCGCCCAGTGCCCTACCTTGGCGCGGCCGTACTTCCAGCGGTCCCAGCCGTAGTAGTAGAGATAGAGGGTGAACGACTCGAAGAAGAAGATCGAGACGTACACCCACATCGACACCCCGAAGATCGCCGTCAGATAGGCGAAGAACCGCGGGTACAGCGTGGCCAGGAGGAACGTCAGCACCGCGCCCCAGATCGCCGTGGCGCTATAGGCGATGAGCAGGAGGCGGGTGAACTCCTTCGCCAGCCGGTCGTAGCGCTGGTCCTTGCCGAAGATGCCGATCGCCTCCGCCACGACCGCGAACATCGGCACGCCCAGGACGAACGCCGCGAACATGAGGTGGATCTCGGCCGCGATCCACACCGCTGAGCGGCTCCCGATCAGCGGGAAGTCGCGGTACGCCGGGAGGCTGTCCGTCGCGGCCTGAAGGAGATAGAAGGCGTCAGCCATCAGCCGTCAGCTTCCGAGACGAAGAACGGCTTGCGCTTGGAGAAATCGATCGGCATCGCCCCGCGGATCTCGGTGAGAAGTTCCGGCGTGACCTCGCGCAGCCCGCGCGCGCGCGCCCAGTCTTCGACGCGCTGCATCACGACTCCCCGCACGAACGACGGAATCCGCTCGAGCCGCGCCCGGGCCGCATCGGCCCACACCAGCGCCGGTTGGAACTCCTGCCCGTAGGTCACCTCGCGCAGCCGCTCGATCACCGCGGCGCCTGGGGCGGGCTCGTAGACGCACGACGGATCGGCGGCGAGCACGTCGCCCTGGAGCGCGAACGCCCGGGCGCGGCACCCGCCGCACAGCTTCCGGTACTCGCAACGCCCGCACTTGCCGCCGAGCGTGCCTTCACGCAGAGACTGGAACAGCGGCGCCCCGCGCCAGATCTCGCCGAAGCTCTGCGTCCGCAGGTCGCCCGCCACCTCGGGGAGGTAGGGACAGGGGGTGAGCTTGCCGTCGGGGGTGATGCGGCAGTACTGCGTGCCGCAGGGGCAGCGGGTCTCGTAGTTCAACAGCGGCGAGTCCGGGTCCGCCTGGTGGACGTGCCGCATGAAGTGCGGGGCGCACTTGGCGCGCACCAGCAACCGGCCGCGGTAGTCCTGCTGCCAGCGGGCGAGGTCGGCGAGCACCGCCTCGTACTCCGCCGGCGCGAGGTCGGACAGGCCCGCGCCCCGCCCCGTGGCGACGAGGAAGTAGCAGTTGAACGCCACCGCCCCTTCGTCCGCCGACCAGGCGACGAGCCGCTCCAGCTCGGCGCGATTCCCCTTGGTCACCGTCGTCTGAACGATGAAGTCGAGCCGGTGCGCCCGCAGGCGGCCGAGCGCCGCCACCGAGTCCGCGAGCGAGCCCTTGCCGTGGCGGAAGTTGTCGTGGTAGGTGGGCCGCAGCGAGTCGATCGACACGGCCACGCCGCGCACCCCCGCCTCCTGCAGCGCCGCGATGCGCTCGTCCGTGAGCAGCGTCCCGTTCGTCCCCACGACGACCGTCGCCCCGCGCCGCGAGGCGTACGCCGCGATCTCGGTCAGGTCGTCGCGCAGCAGCGGCTCGCCGCCCGACAAGATGACGAGCGGCGCGGGGTTCACGGCGAGCAGCTCGTCCACGATGCGCAGGCACTCCGGCGTGGCGAGCTCGGAGGTCGCGCTCTCGTGCGGGCCCGCCGCGATGTAGCAGTGGGCGCACTCGAGATTGCAGCGTCTGGTCAGGTTCCAGGCGACGACGTGCGGGACGAAGTTCACTGCAGCAGCTGCTCCACTGCCCGCTTCGCGTCGGCCGGCGTCACCGCCTTCAGGTCCACCGGGCACTTGTCCATCTTCTCTTCGATGTCGCGGATGGGGCAGCGCGTGACCCCCTGCGCCTTGGCTTCCTCGATGAATGCCCGCATCTCGGGCGACAACGCGTCCTTGCCCTCCGCTTCGGCGCGGATCTGCTTGGCCCGGAGCTCGGTGAACATCACCATCATCGTGTCGACATCGAACTCGTCGGCCTCGATCATCGCCTGCTTGTTCTCGTCCATCACGCTCGTCGTGACGCGCCAGATGTCGTGATTGCGCGCGAAGCGCTCTACGGTGTTGCGGGCGAGCGGCCGCGCGATCAGCGGGACGAGCTGGAGCCGTTGCCACCCCTCCTCGGTCCAGACGATCGGGTCGGTCGCCACGCGAGGCCGCTTGGAGATCGCGCCCGTCACCGGGCACTTCGTCTCGACCTCGGCCACGGCGGGTTCGGGGTCGGCGTCGTGGCCCTGCACCTTCGTCGCCTGCATCTGCTCGGTCGCCTTCACCTCGGCGAGCGCGATCTCCTCCGCGTTGCCGATCCCCATGATCAGCTGCATGTGCGTGGGGAGCAGCTTCTGGATCGCCTCATCGAGCCACTTGCTCGTGACCGTGGGGGCCGGACCCGCGTTGCCGACCTTCTCGAGCACGTACTCCTCGACCGCGCGCCGCGCGATGCCCTGCGCGAAGGGCGGGACGCGCAGAATCCGCACTTCCGCGTCGGGCGCCCAGGAAAGCCCGGCCTGGCCATCCTCCTCGATCCAGGGGATGTCCTCGGGGCGGATCCCCACCGTTCCCGTGAGCAGCACGTTACAGGGCATAAGTCGAATCAGGTTATCGGCTTGCGAGCCCAAGTCGGTGCCCTCCACGCGATGGGCGCCATGCCGCGCCAGCACCGCGAGCGACGGTTTGACCTCCTCCGCCCACTGCAGGATCACCTGGAACGGCTTGCCGATCAGGATCTGCGTCTTGATCGGGACGTCCGGGTACTCCTGGGCCATTACCTCGGCGCGCTTCAGGTTCGCCTGGCACAGCTTCAGGAGCCCCTTGTCAATGATGTTGTTGTGCAGCTCCTCCTGCTCCTCGAACTTGAAGACCTTCGAAGCCTGGTAGGAGAGCACGTCCTTGATGTTGTTGAAGACGACGTGATGGTACTCCACGTCGAAGGCGCTGCACACGTAAAGCGAGCCGCCGAACGCCTGCGCCAGCTCGAGCGCCGCCTTCATCGCCTTGTAGCTGTATGACGAGCCGTCCACGCAGACGAGGAAGCGCCCTCCCTCGAGCGGCCGCTCGTCGCGCACGATGAGCACGTCTTTCTCCACGCCGCGGAGCACCCGCGCCACGACGCCGCCGAGCTGCGAGAGCGGCTGGCGG
>JBGPOM010000252.1:0-3730 GCA_041488075.1 Gemmatimonadota bacterium | reverse complement strand
TCGCGGATGAGGAAGGCGAACCGCCCCGCGTGCCCCGCGGTACGCAGCGCCCAGCGGCCGGCGTAGCGGCGCAGGTCGATTGCGGCGGTGAAGGCTGTCATAGGACGATGTATGTTGTGTAGCCATGGCTCCCAAGTCCACCCCCAAACGAGCTAAACCCAAGAACTCTCTGGGGTTTACGCGCAAGCTGCTGGCCTGGTACGCCAGCGCCGCGCGCGACCTGCCGTGGCGCCGGACGCGCGACCCGTACAGAATCGTCGTGTCGGAGTTCATGCTGCAGCAGACGCAGGTGAGCCGGGTGAGCGAGTATTACCCGCGGTTTCTCGAGCGATTCCCCACGATCGGCCATCTCGCTCGCGCGCGCCCGAAGGCGGTCATGGAGGCGTGGGATGGGCTGGGGTACTACGCGCGCGCGCGCAACCTGCATCGGCTCGCCAAGGAGCTGTCAGCCGTCGGCGGTCAGCTATCAGACGATCCCGAAGAGCTGGTCAAGCTCCCGGGCGTCGGGCGCTACACGGCGGGAGCGGTGGCCTGCTTCGCATACGAGAAGCCGGTTCCGGCAGTCGATACGAACGTGGGACGCGTGTTACGGCGAGTGTTCTACGGGGGAGAAGGGAGACGGGAGAAGGACGTTTGGGCGCTCGCCCAGACACTGGTGCCGACAACCGGCAAGCGGGCGTGGAGATTCAATCAGGCGCTGATGGAGCTCGGGGCGCTGGTGTGCGTGGCGCGGAAGCCCAAGTGCCCCGAGTGCCCGGTGAGATCGGTGTGCAAGGCTTGGGCTCGGAGTGGTCGTGTTCCCCGGGCTGCCGCCCGCGGTCAGTCAACCTTGGGTCGAAGGCCTAACTAACCCCGGGCGGTAGCCCGGGGTGAACGAACCTGCTATCTCATTACTGTTCCGGCGAGCAGTGAAAGCAGCGCGAACGCGCCCGCTATCGTCGCGAAGATCACCTGCCGCTTCCTGAGTCCGGCGAAACTCTCGGGCAATTCGCCCCGCGGATCGAGTTCGAGCCGTCCCAGCCGCGCCGCCGTCGGCGTCACGATGCCGATCGCGATGATCGCGCCGACGAGTCCCAACCCCTGCATCGCCACGAGCCAGCCGGGCACGGTCGCCGTCTTGAAGAACGGCATTGACAGCACGAAGCCGCTCACGAGCACGAGCAGGGCGCCGGGGCCGATGAGATTGCGGGCGACGACGCTGGTGGCGCGATACACGGCGAGCCGCTCCCCCGGCGGGAAGTGCTTGGCGGTGATCCCGGCGACCATCATGGCGAGCCCGCTGCCGAGCCAGGCGGCGAAGCCCATATAATGGAGGAACAGCCATACGCCCCTCATGCCCTACCCCCCTCGAATTACCGGTTGACGACTTCGGGAATCGGCTGGCGGCCGGCAAAGCCGGCGTCCAGATCGTGCCAGTGGGAGACGCGCGGCTCGCCGAGCTTCCAGCACCACAGAATCTCGCGGTCGTCCAGGCGGCCGTGGAAGTCCACCAGCCCCTCCTCAAACCCCTTGAACTCGCAACCGACCTGCTCGAGCTCGAGCAGGCAGGCGTTGATCTTGCGGGCGACGTCGTCGATCCGGGCCTTCAGCTCGAGCTGCTCGCGCGATTCGCCCCAGTCGGGACGGGCTTGGGCGGCAATAAGCTCGTACTTCGCGACCAAGTCCTTCCAGGCGGGATAGTAGGACGCGATGTCCTGGACTACCCGTTTGACCAAGGGGAGCGTCCGGTTGGCTTCCGAGAGCGTGAAGAACTTTGTGGGCACGGTTGTCTATGTCGGTACTCTACTAAGATGCCTCTACACTAAGATGCCTCTACCCCCAGCTCCCGTGCCAGCCCCACGATCTCCTCCCGAATCGCCCGCCGTTCGACGACGAGCCGTAGGAACGCCCAGCGCCGGAACAGGAATAAGCTGGCCGCGCGGGCCCGCCCGATCAGGCGGTCGAGCCGCTCGAAGAAGACGAGCGAGCCGTAGCCGGCGAAGGGGAGCAGGGCGAGCGCGAGGGCGGCGGCCCACCAGCCCCGCCACAGCCACGCGGCGCCGGCCGCCAGCCCCCACGTCACAGGGAAGAGCAGCATGGCCGCGAGTACTTTGCCGCTGGCGACCGTGGCTGCGTCCCGCTTCGCGACACCAGTCGCCACGTAGCCAACCGCGCGGTAGGCGGGATAGTGCACCACGGCGCCCGCGAGCGCGGCAGGCAGGAGCAAGGCGAACACGATGGCGCTTTGCACGACGTAGCGCAGCACGCGGGTAACCGTATAGCTCTGCGGAGACAGGTGGCGCGGCTCGACGCCCGCGGCGCCGAGCGTCGTTTCGTAGCGATCGACGCGCGCAATGATCGCGGTGAATCGATCGGGCCAGCGCTCGCGCATCATGCGGTACCCCACGGCGAATCGCCGGCGCAACTCGAGCTCGGCGGCGAGCGAGGCGGGTGCGTCCGGCGCATCGTCCGCCGCCGAGAAGATCCGCTGGGCGCGCGCGATGAGTGCCAGCGCCTCGACCCGCTCCGCCTGGAGCGTGACGTCCGACAGGGCCCGCTCGATCCGCGCCGTGAGCTCGCGCACCGGCCCCGCCGGCGGCTCCGCGCCAGGCGCGAGCGGCACGGGTCGGGCGGCGAACGGCTCCCCGAAGTAGAGCAGCGCGGCGCTGCGAAAGGTCTGCTTCGCCCGGTAATACAGGCCCGCCGGAACGATGACGATCGGCGTGGTGCCGCCGAGCGCGGCGGCGGCGCCGAGCGCGATGCGGGCCGCGCCCGTCTTGAAGGGGCGCAGCTGCGGCTCGTCGTGCGACGCGCCCTCGGGGAAGATCGCGATAGCGCCCCCCCCCGCGAGCACGCGCCGCGCCGCCTCGAACGTTTCGCGGTTTTGCGACGGGTCGGAGCCGGCGTCTTGCCGCCGGTGCACAGGGATCGCCTGCATCATCCGGCAAAACCAGCCGACCACGGGCATCCGGAACAGCGGCGCTTTGGCGAGCAGCGACACCCGGCGCGGCGCGAGACACAAGAGAAATGCTGGATCGATCAGGCCGTTCGGATGATTGAGGACGAACAGGACGGGGCCCCGCGGCGGCACGCGCTCCGCTCCCGTGACCTCGATCCGGCGGAAGAAGATCCGCAGCACCAGGGCGAACAGAGCACGCAGAGCGCTCCTCACGTCGCGGGCGCCACGCCAGTGGGAGGGGCGGGGGACCGTTCCCCGCGCCAGGCTGCGTACGTCCAGACCACGCCGCTCACCAGCAGGGCGACGGGAATGATCAGCACGGCGCGCTCGAGCGATGTCGCGTCCGAGATGGCGCCGATCAGCGAAGGCGAGGGCACGTCGCCCAGGACGTGAATCACGAAGATGCTCATCGCCACGGCCGTCGCCCGGATCTCGGGGGGCACGCCGTTGACGATCGCCGAGTTCACGGGCCCGGTGGACGCGAACAGCAGCAGCTGCGCCGTGACGATGCCGGTCCAGTAGACCGCCGGGACGGCGGACGTGAGACCCGCGAGGGCGAGCGGCGCGGCGATCAGGGTCGCCAGCCCCGAAACCCAGAGATACGACTGCTTCGTGACCCGGAGCAGCCGATCGCTGAGCCAGCCGCCCAGCGCGATCCCAAGCAGCCCCGTCGCGATGACGACCCCCGCGAATCCGACGGACGCGTGCCCTTCGGAGAGACCGCGGACGCGCTCCAGGAACTTCACGATGTAGAGCGCCATCCCGCCCAACGCGAAGGTGTAGGCGGCATAG
>JBGPOM010000251.1:0-3737 GCA_041488075.1 Gemmatimonadota bacterium | reverse complement strand
CGCGGCCATGTCCTGGAACACGCGCACGGCGATGGGACGATGGCGCGGGGCGATCAAGGAGATCAGGCCGTCACGGTACAGGTCCGGTTGGCGCGCGAGGTAGAGCGCCATCACGACGACGCTGGCGCCTTCGATGAACGCTTTCCCCCCGCCGCGCACGGTGCCGATCAGCGAGCCGCGCAAGAAGTCCGTGGCGTCGTTCACCATCCCGGCGACGAGCCCCGACGACGGATCGGCGAGCTCGGTGCGCCGCAGCACCGGGTACTGGCTCGCCCACCCGGCGAGGACGTTCTGGATCTTGGTCAGCGTCTCCGGCAGCCCGCCGACGAGCGCCTGGGTCTGGTCGATGACCGGGGGGACGAGGAGCGCGGCGATGAAGCCGACGCCGGCGAGGGTCGCCACGACCGTGATCGTGAGCCCCGCCCAGCGCACCAGCTTGAAGCGCCGCTCCAGCCAGTCGGTGACCGCCGACAGGTAGACCGCGAGCAGGATGGCAATGAAGATGAGCAGCAGAATGTCGACCACCCGGACGACGAACCAGATGGCGAGGGCCGCAATGAAGAGCGCCACGAACGTGGCGCTCGACAGCCTGGGGGGAGCGGAGGGCTCAGCGCTCAGCGGCCGTGCTCGGCGTCGTCATCCTCGACGATGTCCGCCTCTTTGGCGCCCTGGCCGAGCGCCTTCGCCTCCGGCGCCGAGCCGGCGGGGAGGAGGCCCATCTTGCGCTTGAGCGCGAGCAGCTGGTCGTCCGCGCTCGCCTTCACCTCGAGGCCCTGGAACTGCTTGATGAGCGAGTCGCCCGAGAGGTCCTCGTTCACTTCGGCGGCGGCCAGGAGCTTGCGCTCCTCGTGCTCGATCTGCTCGGCCATGCGCTCGAAGGTCTCGAAGGCGCTCTTGTCGGAGATCGAGGACATCGTCTCCTGGATGCGCTTGTGCGCCTCGGCCCGTTTCTGGCGAGCGACGAGGATGTTCTTCTTGCGCTTCGCTTCCTCGATCTTGTCGTTGAGCTGGCGCAGGGAGCCCTTGAGCTTCTCGGTCTCCTCGCGGTGCTTGACCCACGTTTCGTGGAGCTGGACGGCGTTCTGGACGTGCTCGTTGTGCCGCAACAGCGCCTGCTTGGCGAGGTCGTCCCGCCCTTCCTGGACGGCGAGCACGGCGCGCTTCTCCCAGTCCTCGGCGAGCTTCTTCTCCTGCTCGGCCTGAGCCGAGAGCCGCTTCTCATCGGCGATCGCGGCGGCCACCTGCTGCTTGGCTTTCGCCAGCTGGCTCCGCATGTCGATGATCAGCTGCTCGAGCACCTTTTCCGGATTCTCGGCCCGCGAGATGAGGTCCGTGATGTTGGACCGGATCAGCGTGGACAGACGGTCAAAAATCCCCATTCGGCCCCTCTCGCTCCTGGCTGGCTACTCGCCCGCCCGCAATGTGCGCTCGCGCTTCTGCGCGAGCAGCCGCTCCGCGAAATCTAACCGCTCGGCCAGCTCGGCGACCTGGCCGTGCAGCTGCTCCACCTGCTCCTCGAGCTGCGCCACGCGCGGCTCGTCGCCGACAGCCCCGCCCGACGTGTCGATCCACTCCCCGCCCAGACGCTTCCAATTCCTGCGGCGATGCATCCCCGCGCGGATCCGCTCCGCGATGGCGGCCGCCAGGTCGGACTTGAAGAACGCGTACAGCACGACGCCACCGACGATCATCGCCCCGATCACACCGACCAGCGGTATGAGCTGATTCGGGTCGAATGGGATCGACGGCGGTAACGGGGGCTGCTGGACCATGCGTCCTCCTACGCCGCAGCCGCGGCGTCCGTTTCAGCCGGCAACGTCACGCCTTTGGCGGACCCAATCGGTCCGCGCCACGCTGCTGGCCCAGCAACCGCTCCGTAAAATCTACCCGCTCCGCCAGTTCCGCCACCTCGCGCCGCAACTGCTCGATGGTCTCGAGCAGCTCCTCCTGCCCCTCGCCATCGCCACCGCCCGCCTTGTGGCCACGCACCTTCTCGGCGTAGGCACGGCCCACCGGGGAGAGCGCGAGCATCCACGCGAAGAATCCGCCGACCGCGACGATGGGAATCATCAGCGCCAGCACACCTTCCATCGGTCCCCCTCAGCGCGGTGGCGCGAGCCCACCAGCGGGGGGCTCGCGCGGCTTGGCCAGTAGGCGCTCGGCGAAGTCCATCCGCTCGGCGAGCTCCGACACCTCGTGGCGCACCTGCTGCAGCTCGGTGAGGATCTCGTCCCGATCTTCCGTGTTCATGCCGGGCTGCCGGTGCTCGCCGGCAATGCGCTTGGCGATCGCTGACGCCAGGGGCTTGAGCACCCAGAAGCTACCGCCGAGAAACACGAACATCGCCACCGCCTCGGGCCCGTTCATCGATCGCCTGTCCCGCCTCGCGCCAGTCGGTCCGGGTCGCGCTGCTTGGCCAAGAGCCGCTCCGTGAAATCCACCCGCTCTCCCAGCTCGGCGACTTCGCGGCGCATGTCGCGCAGCTCGGTCAGCACGTCCTCGCGCAGTCCCTGCAGCTCGTCCTTGATCCCCACGTCGGCGTGCGGCCGGATGCGCTCGGCCAAGGCCCGCACGAGCGGGTAGGCAAGGAGCGCAAACCCGGTCATCGCCAGGACACTCAGGAAGACTTCTTCACCGCCCACGCGTCACCTCGCCGGCGGGAGGCGCTGGGCCTCGCGTTGCTGCGCCACCAGCCGCTCCAGGAAATCCACGCGCTCGCTGAGCTCCGCCACCTGGGTGCCGGCGTGGCGCAGTTCCTCGATCTCGCGGCGCAGCTCCTTCAGCTCTTCGGAGGCTTCGTCGCCCAGGGCGACGGTGGCGCGCCCCAGCATCTTGGCCGCCAGCGCCTTGCCGATCGGCGAGATAGACAGCAGGAACAGCGTACCGCCGCCGAACAGAAGGATCACGGCGACCAATCCGATGACATCCTCGTTCACGCCGCCCCCCCCCGCCCCCGCCCCCCAGCCTTGGGGAGCGCTCGATCGTCCTGGCGCGCGAGCATCCGCTCGGCGAAGTCGAGCCGCTCCTGCACCTCCGTCAGCTCGTGGCGCAGCTCTTCCACCTCGCCCCGCAGCTCCTGCACCTCGTGATCATCGGGGCGGGCGCGACCGGCCAGCCGGTCCGCGAGCGCGCGGCCGAACGGACCGCGCAGCACGAAGATCGCCGCCAGCGACAGGAACAGGATGCTCATCGGAAATCCGGGACCGTCGAACACGTCGCCTCCTTGCCCTGCGTTGCAACCTACCGCTTACTCCGCCGCCTGCAACACCTTGCGGAGGAATTGCCCGGTATGACTGCCCTTGGCGCGGGCGACGGCCTCCGGGGTGCCCGCCGCGACCACACGCCCACCCGCGTCCCCCCCCTCGGGGCCGAGGTCGATGACCCAGTCGGCCGTCTTGACGACGTCCAGGTTGTGCTCGATGACGACGACGGTGTTGCCCTTGTCCACCAGCCGGTGCAGCACCTCGAGGAGGAGCCGCACGTCCTCGAAGTGCAGGCCGGTCGTCGGCTCGTCCAGGATGTAGAGGGTCCGGCCCGTATCGCGCTTCGCCAGCTCGGTGGCGAGCTTGACGCGCTGCGCCTCGCCGCCCGACAGCGTCGTGGCCGAGTGTCCGAGGTGGATGTACCCCAGGCCTACGTCGTTCAAGAGCTCGAGTTTCGACCTGATCCGCGGCTGGTCCACGAAGAAGTCGAGCGCCTCGGCGACGGTGAGGTCCAGCACGTCGGCGATCGACTTT
>JBGPOM010000250.1:0-3749 GCA_041488075.1 Gemmatimonadota bacterium | reverse complement strand
GGCTCCGTGGGCGTCGTCATCTCGGCGACCGCCTCGACGACCGTGACGACGTCTCCGCCGGACGCTTGCACCGCGGGCGTCGCTTCGGCGGCCTGCTGCTGCTGCTGCGCCGCCTGGAAGCTGGGGTCGGCGCGCACCGACGCGCTGAATGCCGCGGCGGCGGCGCGGTAGTCGCCGCGATCGAGCGCGTCGAGGCCCTCGCTGTAGGCGAGGAAGGCCGCGAGGTTCCGCGGGCCCTGCCGCAGGATGCGCTGGCGCTCGGCGTCGGTGAGCTCAATGCCGAGCTGCGTCGCCAGGCTGAAGACGAGCTGCTTCTCGAGGTCGAGCAGCTGCTTGAACGTGCCGTTCGCCTGCGCCCCCGAGCGGACCGTCCCGTCGCCGCGCACGACCGTCGCGGACAGACGCACCGGCCCGTCCGGTGTGATGGACGCGACGCCCTGCACCATGCGCTCCGCGCGCAGCAGCCGGCCGACCCGCGCCGCGGTGGTCGGGTCGCCCCGCTGGCTCTGGCCGAGCTTCAGCTCGTCGAGCAACGCGCCGATCTGGACCCGCTCGAGCAGGCGCAGGCTACGGACCAGCGCCAGGTCGGACGTGATCAGCTCGGCGAGCCCGCGCGACAGCGGCTGGAACGTCGAGTCTCCGGAGATCGTCACCGGCAGCACGGCGAGGGTCGAGGGCTCGGGCGGCAGCGACGTCAGCGTGGACTCGCTGGCCAGCGCCAGCCGCGCCGTCTGCTCCGCCTGCGTCCGCAGCGCGATCTGCGCCTTGGCGCGCACCGCCCCGACCCCCCGGGCCTCGGGGTGCTGCGCGGCAAAATCGGTGTAGGTCGCGAACGCCAGATCGTAACGTCCGTCCCTCTCCTGGCATCCACCCAGTACCACCGGTCCGAGCGCGTCGGCCGGCGCGAGCAGTTGGCCCGCACGCGCCCCGACTACCGCGCTATCGCACCGCCCCGCCGCCATGAGGGCGGCTGCGAGGAGGAAACGGATGGGAGCGTTGTTCGGCTGCTGGCGGGCCTGGGCGAGGAGGGCGGGGATCTCGGCGGGGGTGACGGCGTCGGGACGGGGCCCCCCCGCGCACGCCGCACAGAGGCAACTCACCCCGAGGAGCAAAGACCGCGTGACCGTCACAGTGCTGCTCCCGGCGCCAGAATAAGGGGATGGAAAGATGCCCCGCGACGGAACGCTCGCAAGGGGCCTCTACGGTTACCGCCCTGCGACCCGCGGCGCTATGACCGGCGTCACCGGAAAAAGTGGACGCGGCCTACACGACGCTGGACGGACCGCTGATGCGGACCGCTTATAGAGGAAGGCGGCGGGACGCTGGAGTTCGCGGGGGCCAGCGCAACCGGCGGCGCAGCACGACGGCGAGGCGCGCCGGGCGCCACCACGCCATGGGCGGGCAGTACCGGGGCCGGTGCCGCCGGCTCACTCGAGCGCTAGGAGCATCTGACGCATCTTGCGCGCCAGGTCCTCGATCTGTTTCAGGCTGGAGAGCGTCTCCTCGTCGAACTTCTCGGGCGTGAGGAGCAGGATCTGCGTTTCAGCGAGAATGGCCGACAACGGGTTGGACAGATCGTGCCGGACCTTCAACATCGCGGCGCGGGCGTCCGCCATCAAAGGAGGGAGCGGTACAGGTCGCGGAGGTGGTGGTCGCGCAGGTCCCGGACCGACTGCCACAGATCCGGCTCCGAGGTCGCGCAGAAGATCTCTGCGGTCGAGCGCTCCGCCTCGGTCCCCTCCGCGCCGAACAGCACGCGCCCACGCCAGATGCCGTCCTCGGTGCGCCGCACCGAGAGGCGAATGTCAACGGGCTGTCCGTCGAAACGAATCGGAGGAAGGTCGTGAACGACCGTGTCGTGCGCGGGGGCTGCTTGGTACCGAGCCGGTTGTGCTGGCATGCCGAGCCGATCGGGCTGGTTTGCGCAAAGATATAAGAAAAAGGGACTTACGCAATACTGACGAACTCCCGGATCCAGAACGGCACGGGGGTGAACGTCACGAGGAAGAGCGCCAGACTCACCCAGGCGAGCCGCCGCCGCGACGGCGGGAGGGGCCGGTAGGCATCGAGCACCGGCGGGTGACCCAGCCGGCCGCGCGAGAGCACCAGCACGACGACTCCCCAGACCAGCCATCCCTCCCAGAAGAAACCCAACAGCATGATGCCAATCCAGAACGCCCGCGCCGCCTGCTCCTGCCGGCGCGGGAGCGCCGCGAACAGGATGTGCCCGCCGTCGAGCTGGGCGATCGGCAGGAGGTTGAGGGTCGTGACGAACAGCCCGAGCCACCCCGCGAGCGCCATCGGGTGCATCGTCACCGCGACGGCGCCCGGTGCGACGAGATGCCGCACCACGAGGGAGACGAGCGAGTCGCCGAGCTGCGCCGCCGGCGCCCCGCCGAACCAGAGGATCATCCCGTGTACGCCGCTCGCCCCCGCTCCCGCCGTCGACGCGATGGGCGTGCTCAGGATCAGGCCGATCACCAGGACGGGCAGCGCCACGAGGAACCCCGCGATCGGCCCCGCGGCGCCGACGTCGATCAGCTGGCGGCGGTCGTTCAGGATGGTGCGCAACCGGATGAACGCCCCCAGCGTCCCGATCCACACGAAGACGGGCGGCGCGGGAATGAAATAGGGAGGCGAGACATCGAGGTCGTAGCGGCGGGCTGTGACGTAATGGCCCAGCTCGTGGCACAAGAGGATCGCGAGCAGGGGAAGCGAGAAGCTGAGGCCCGCGGTCCAGCTGCGGATCCAGATGCCGGGGCTGAGGAGCAGGGCCGGGTCAATGGCGCCGGCGATGATGGCGCCGCCGAGCGTCGTCGTGAAGAACGTGGCGGCGAAGAGCAGCGCGTGCACCACCCACCGCTCGCGCGGGCGCGGCGTCGCCGGATGGGTCAGGATCAGGTGGCTGCCGTCCGGCTCGGCAGACCAGTAGTGGCTCCCAGGCCATGCCGAGAGCGCTGCAGCGAGCGCAGGAGAGGGACCGGCGTGGGCCGGATCTACAAGCGCATCAATCACTTCGCGGTCGCGGAGGGGGATCGTCCGCCACGCGAGCAGAAACCTCGTGAGGCTCATGGGTGCTCTTGACGGCGGATGGGGCCCGGCCTAGTATCACTGCTTCGCACGCCGCCACATTCCCAAGTTTCCATTATCAACTAGGACCACTCCCCCATCCCGGGGTTCCCCCGCCGTACCACAACCGGAGCTGAAGCACACGTGGATATCGCCGAACTGAAGAGAAAGTCCGTCGCGGAACTGCACGCGATGGCCGAGAGCCTGAACATTCAAAACTATTCGGGGCTCCGCAAGCAGGACCTGATCTTCCGCATCGAACAATCGCTGCTCGACACGGACACGGTGCTGCGCGGCGAAGGCGTGCTGGAGATCCTCCCCGAAGGGTACGGTTTCCTCCGCAGCCCCGACTGGAACTACCTGTACGGCCCCGACGACATCTACGTCTCCCCGAGCCAGATCAAGCGGTTCGATCTGCGCACCGGGGACACGATCATGGGCCAGGTGCGGCCGCCGAAGGAGGGCGAGCGCTACCTGGCACTGCTGAAAGTCGAGGTCGTCAACGGGGAGGAGCCCGAGAAGGCGAAGCACCGCGTCGCGTTCGACAACCTCCGCCCACGCTACCCCGAGGAGCAGCTCAAGCTGGAGCGCAAGGACGGCGACCTGTCGATGCGGGTGCTCGACATCCTCTCCCCCATCGGGAAAGGCCAGCGCGGCTTGATCGTGTCGCCCCCGAAAGC
>JBGPOM010000249.1:0-3753 GCA_041488075.1 Gemmatimonadota bacterium | reverse complement strand
GATTGCGTGGAACCCGCGCCTTCACCCTGGTGCGTGACCTGGAGAATCGTCAGGGACGGAGGCGTCATGCTCCGAAGCTAGTTATACTGGGGCGCCCATGCACGTCGTGGTCGCGTCGCACCACCGGTTGCCCGTCGAAGGCTACGGCGGCACACAGCGCGTCGTGGTCGCGCTGGTTCGCGCGCTGGCGGCGCTGGGCCACCGCGTGACGCTGCTCGCTCAACCCGGCACGCGCGTGGCCGAGGCGGCCCAGGTGGTCGAGGTGCCGCCCAAAGTCCTCAAGGATTCGGGCGCCGACCTGACCCCGTTCCTCCCCGACGGCGCCGACATCCTGCACGCCCATTTCCCGCTGAAGCGGGGGCCCGCCACGCTGCCGTTCGTGCAGACGCTGCACGGCAACTGGAAGCCCGGCCTGCCGCTGCCCCCGCAGACGATCTTCCTCTCGCGCGACCACGCGCGCCGCCACGGCAGCGACGCGTTCGTCTACAACGGGCTCGACCCCGCCGAGTTCGTGTTCCGCCGCCGCAAGGAGCAGTGGGACCTGTTCCTCGGGCGGCTGCACAGCGCGAAGGGGTACCACTGGGCGATCGAGGCGGCGAAGCGCACCGGCCGGCGGCTGATCGTCGCGGGGGGCTGGCGGCCGAGCTTCACGGCCGCGGTGAAGTACGTGGGCGAGGTGGACGGAAACCGCAAGGCGGTGCTGCTCGCGCGGGCCCGCTGCCTCTGGATGCCCGCGCTATGGGATGAGCCGTTCGGCCTCACGACGATCGAGGCGCTGTTCTCCGGCACGCCGGTGCTCGGCACGCGGCGCGGAGCGCTGCCCGAGATCCTGACGCCCGCCGTCGGCGCGTTGTGCGACACGCTGGAGGAGATGCTCGCGGCCGCCGAGACGATCGGCACGCGCTCGCCGGACGCCTGCCGGGCCCATGCGGAGCGCTACTTCACGCACCGCGTGATGGCGGAGGAGTATCTGCGGGTGTACGGCGCGGTGATCGCGGTGGGGACGTTGCCGCCGGGCCGCGCGACGCCCTACACCAGCTCGTAGTTCCGGAACTCGAACAGCCGCGCCCCCGTCAGCCGCTCGATCCCGTCCGACAGGTAGAACCGCAGGTGCTCGAGCTTGAAGCGTCGCGGCCCGATGACGCGCTCGGGGTCGTGGGCGCGCGGCGCGATCCAGTCGCCGGCCGCCGCGGGATGGGTGCCGCTGAAGGACTTCAGCAGGGGAATCCACTCGAGGTGGCCGCGCGCCTGCTCCTTGTCGAAGCGATCGCGGCCCCATGGGTAGATGGTCTTCGAGATCTCGAGCTTCTGCTTGATCGCCTTCGCAGGGCGGGCCCACCCGTAGTGGAACATTCGGGCGTCGGTCGCGCGGGCGCGGATCTTCCGGTAGTCCGGTCCCACGCGGAATCCCTGCGCCCCCTGAAAGGGACGGATGTCCCGGCCGAGCCGGACGCAGCGGACCTCGCGCCGGTACCAGCGGCGGCTCGTCGCGATGCGATCGAAGCCGCCGTAAAAGTGCAGGTACTTGACCAGCAGTCCCTCCACGCGGGCGTCCCCATCCCACTCGGTCACCTTTTCTCTCAGGATCCGCGCGCCAGTCTCGTGCAGCACCTCGTCGGCCTGGATGTAGATGCCCCACGAGCCGCGGCAGGCCTCCATCGCCCGCTGCGTTTCGATCGACAGCATGAGGTTCTTCTTGGTGAAGTCCCATTCGGTGTCGAGGATCCGAATGCGCGGGTCTCCGATCGACGTCACGAGGTCGCGGGTCGCGTCCTCGGATTTCCCCACGTTCACGACGACTTCGTCGCACACCTCGAGGACCGATCGGATCGCCGGGACGATCGGGAAGTCGAGCTTGACGGCGTTGCGGACGATGGTGAAGCCCGAGAGCATGTCAGGTCCGGAATTGCAGGTTGTAGAGCCGCCGGTAGAGGCCGTCGGACACGAGCAGCTCGTCGTGGCTGCCGCGCTCCACGATCCGCCCCTCCGCCAGCACGAGGATGTAATCGGCGTTTTGCACCGTCGCCAGGCGATGCGCGATGACGAACACCGTCCGGTGCACCATGAGGCGCTCGATGGCTTCCTGCACCAGCCGCTCGGACTCGGTGTCGAGGGCGCTCGTCGCCTCGTCGAGGATCAGGACGGGCGGATCGCGCAGCAGCGCGCGCGCGATCGCGATGCGCTGCCGCTGGCCCCCCGAGAGCCGGGTGCCGCGCTCGCCCAGCATCGTCTGATAGCCGTCCGGCAGCCTCCGGACGAACTCGTCGGCGTTGGCGGCGCGCGCGGCGGCGCGCACCTGCTCGAGGGTGAAGTCGGCGCGCCCGTAGGCGATGTTCGCGAACACGGTGTCGTTCAGGAGCACCGTTTCCTGCGAGACGATGCCCATGAGCCGCCGCAGCGAGCGGCGCGTGTAGCGCGTGATGGGCACGCCGTCCATCAGGAGCTGGCCGCGCGTCGGCTCGTAGAAACGCGGCAGCAGGTCCACCAGCGTCGTCTTCCCCGCGCCCGACGGCCCGACGATCGCCACCACCTGGCCGCGCCGCACCTCGAGGTCCACGTCCCGCAGCACCGCCTCGCCCGCTTCGTACTCGAAGCAGACGCCGCGGTACTCGATCCGCTCGCGGAACACCGCGTCCGTCTCGCCCGGCTGGTCGCGCTCGGCCTCCGGCAGGTCGAGCACCTCGAACACGCGCTCCGCCGAGGCCGACGCCCCCGCCATGATGGTCGGGTAATTCGCCACCGACTTGACGGGCGACATGAGCCGCAGGCTCACCGCCAGGAAGGTGATCAACACCGCCGGGTCGAGGGTGGAGGCCGCCGCCAGGGCGAGCCGCGTGCCGACGACGAGGATCAGCACGATCATCACGCCGCCGAACACTTCGCTCACGGGGCTCGTGAGACTCGAGAACCGCTGGGCGCGCAACACGCGTTTGCGGTAGCGCTCGGCGAGCTGCCGGAACCGCTCCAGCTCGAACGCCTCCGCCACGTAGGCGCGCACCAGCTTCACCGAAGCGATCATCTCGCCCACGTGGCTCGTCACCTCCCCGCGCTCGGCCGCGAGCTCGCGCGAGCGCCGCCGCAGGCGGTTGATCATGGGCCGGATGATGACGAGCAGCGCCGGGGCGAGGAGCAAGGCGAGCAGCGCGAGCCGCACCGACAGGCCGAACAGGATCACCACGTACACGACGATGACGACCACGTTCTGGAGCAGCGACGCCAGCGCGGCGCTCACCGCCGTCTTCACCTGGTCGGTGTCGCTGATGATGCGGGCGACGAGCTGGCCGCCCCGGGTGCGCTGGAAGTACCCGAGCGGCAGCGTCTGCAGGTGGCGGAACAAGCGGACGCGCAGGTCGCGGACCACGCCCTCCTGGATCGCGACGCTGCCGAGCGAGGCCAGATATCCCGTCACGTTCTTGAGCAGCAGCGCGACGAGCAGGACGATGACCACGTTGCGGAGCGCCAAGTCGGGCGTGCCGGCGTGGATGAACGGTCCCGCGATCCGGTCGAGCACCGCTTCGACCGCGGAGCCCCCTCCACCGCCTGCCGGCAGGCCGGCGCCACCGAACAGGGTGCGCAGGAACGGGATCAGCAGGACGAAGGTGAAGCCGTCGAGCACCGACGACACCACCGTCGCCCCGATCGTCGCGGCGAACAGCAGGGTGTAGGGCCGCAGCAGCGACAGCAGGCGAGCGCTGCGGCCCATTATCTGGATCGGCGCGGCGTCAGCAACGCGACGGGCAGAATCATTTCCTC
>JBGPOM010000248.1:0-3755 GCA_041488075.1 Gemmatimonadota bacterium | reverse complement strand
GAAAGACGTGTGGGGGCCAAACGCCGTCGAGCAGACGCTCTATCTGCGGGTGTACATGACGCAGCTCAGGCACAAGCTCGAGGCTGACCCGGCCAGGCCGCGGTACTTGCTCACGGAGCCGGGAGTTGGGTATCGGCTGCAAGCGGAGTGAGCGTCGCAACCGTGCGCCAGGCGCGCGCGATCGAGACCAATCAATTCAAGAGCCGGCTCAACCAGTGCATCACGTTCAACGCGAACTGCTGATCATCGGTCCCGTCCACGTTCATGCCCATCTTCCTGACAGGCATTCCCGGGATTGCCACGACCTGAGCCGTGAGGAACCCCGCTTCGCCAAGAATGACTACCCGTCCCCGGCCGGAGGAAAGGGCGACGCCCTGGGCGCGACCGGCGGCGGAGGCGAGCTGCGGCGCCTCGGCCCCGCTCGTCGCGGGGCCGCCCAGGACCAGGGTCTCCGGGAGGGCACGTCCCCGTTTCGCAGCCTCCGCGAGGAGGCTGTCACGAATGCGGTTGATCCGTTCTGCCCGCGCCGCCGCCTCGCCGCGCGTCGGCGGGGCGCGGTCCATCGCCGTGGGCGAGAGGGCAAGCAGCGCGCTCGCCCCGGCGGGCACGCCAAGCGACTGCCCGGTGAACGTCAAGACGGTCCCGACGCGCTCGCCGGCGTCGCGCCCGTGCGTGATGGGATGATTCCCGAGAAGGCCGTTCGCCCGCGAGAACCGCAGGAACGTCGGGTTGCCTGACGAGTTCGCGGGCGCCGTGTCGAGGGTGAAGCCCTTGCCCATGCTCACGCCGAACGCCTGCGACAGGATCTCCGCGCCGCTGCCGAACGGCGCGTGGTCGGCGACGAGCAGCAACGATCCGCCGGCCTCCACCCACTCGTGGACCGCCTTCACTTCGTCGGGCGTGAACGCCGGCGTATCGAACGCTTCGGGGCCCTCCCCGCCTCTGGCGTTGGCGATGACGAGGATGTCCACGCCGCGCAACGCGTCGGGTGTGAACTGCGACGTGTTGGAGGCGACGCGGTACCCATCCAGGCGGAGCAAGTCGGCGAACGGCTGGTAGCGGCCCGCCGCGGTGTGGAAGTTGAGATGCGCTGCGTCGATGACCACGCGTGGCCCCCCCCCCCCGCCGGCCCCGGTGGCTGCGTGGGCCACCACCGGGTGAAACGCGGTGTCGGCCATCTGCTGGGCCTGAAGTGGCGCCACGAGGCAGAGCACGGCAACGACCATCGAGCGATATCTCACCTCTGACTGATGCCCCACCGGTGGCCTTGGTCGCGGGCGCTTCCGGGGGTGCATATGGAACCGCATGAGCCCCAGCCCTAGAGCCAGCGCCGGCGGAGCAGCACGGCCTTCACGACCTGCGTCAGGAGCATGTAACACAGCAGAGTGAGCGCCAGAATCGGCCAATACAGTCCTGGGAGGGGCACGAACCCCAGCGCCGGCCCGAGCGGGGACATGGGCAGCCAGATCCCGACGGCCATGATCACCACCGTGGCCGCAATCAGCGGCCAGCTCGCCCGGCTCTGCAGGAACGGGATCTTGCTGGTGCGGATGACGTGGATGATGAGCGTTTGGGTCATGAGCGATTCCACGAACCAGCCGGTCTGAAACAGCGCGGCCTGCGCCGGCGTCCGCGCGTCAAACACGAAATACATCACCGCGTAGGTCGTGTAGTCGAAGATCGAGCTGATCGGGCCGATCGTCATGATGAAACGCGCGATGGCACTGATGTCCCATGGACGCGGGCGACCGATCTGCTCGGCGTCCACGTTGTCGGTCGGGATCGGCACCTGCGAGAAGTCGTAGAGCAGATTATTGGTGAGCACCTGCAGCGGCGCCATCGGGACGAACGGCAGCAGGGCGCTCGCGCCGATGACGCTGAACATGTTGCCGAAGTTCGAGCTCGCGCCCATGCGGATGTACTTCAATACGTTCGAGAACACCTTGCGGCCCTCGAGCACACCCTCGTCCAGCACCAGCAGGCTCTTCTCGAGCAGAATGATGTCCGCCGATTCCTTCGCCACGTCGACGGCGGTGTCGACCGAGATCCCCACGTCCGCGGCGCGCAATCCCGCTGCGTCATTGATGCCATCCCCGAGGAACCCGACCACGTGCCCCCGAGCCTGGAGGGACAGAATGATGCGCTCCTTGTCGTGGGGCGACAGCCGCGCGAAGATCGTCGTGCGTTCCACGACGTCCGCCAGCTCGGCGTCACCTAGTCGTGCAACGTCAGCGCCGAGCAACACGTGCTTGGTGGGTACGCCGACGTGCGCGCAGATCGTGCGCGTGACGAGCTCATTGTCGCCCGTCAGGATCTTCACCGTCACCCCGTGGTCCCGCAGGGCGGCGATCGCCGGGCCGGCCGTCTCCTTCGGCGGATCGAGGAAGGCTACGTACCCGAGAAGGACGAGCTCGCCCTCGTCCTCCTTCCCGTACCGCTCCCGGAGTGACACGTCGCGGTAGGCTACGCCCAGGACGCGGAAACCCTCCTTGCTCAAGGCGTCGCACTGTTCCCGCAGGTCCTCGGCAAACCCGGGGGGTGCTGGGAGAACCGCTCCCTCCGCCTCGAACGCGGTGCAGCGCCGCAGGATCTCCTCCGGCGCCCCTTTCGCCAGGAGGCGGCGCTGTCCGGCGGGCTCATCGACGACGACGGACATGATCCGGCGGGAGAAATCGAACGGCATCTCATCGATCTTGCGGTACCCCGCGACATCGACTTCCGGGTGGCGCTCGCGATGCTTCAGGATGGCGTGGTCGAGCGCGCTCTTGAGCCCGGTCTGGAGGTGACTGATCAGCATTGCGGCGACCAACACGCGGTCGCTCTCATTCCCCTCCACGTCGCAGTGTCGCTCGAGAATGACGCTGTCCATCGTCAAGGTGCCGGTCTTGTCGGTGCAGAGCACGTCCATGGCCCCGAAGTTCTGAATCGAATTCAGCCGCTTGACGATCACCCGCTTCCGCGACATCGCCATGGCCCCTTTGGAGAGGCACACGGAGACGATCATGGGAAGCATCTCGGGTGTGAGCCCCACCGCGACCGCGAGGGCGAAGAAAAACGCCTCGTGCCAGTTGTGCTTGGTGAGACCGTTGATCAGAAAGACCACTGGCACCATGACGGCGATGAACCGAATCATCAGCCAGGTGAAGCGATTGATCCCCCGATCGAAGGCCGTCTCGGGCGGTGCCTGCGTGATGTCGCGTGCCAACGTGCCGAACAGGGTCCGGGGACCGGTCTCCACGACGACCGCCGTGGCCGAGCCGCTTTGGACGCTCGTTCCGAGAAAGCACAGGTTTGAGCACTCGAGGGGCTCTCGACCGGGAATCCCGTTAACCACGTCCCCCTTCTCGGCGGGGAGGGACTCGCCGGTGAGGGCCGATTGGCTCACGAAGAGATCTTTCGCGGTCAGCAGGCGCACGTCGCCCGGGATCATGTCACCGGCGGCCAAGAGGACGATGTCCCCGGGGACGATCTCGCGCAGCGGCACCTCCCGCCGCTCGCCGTCGCGCAGGACCGTCACGGTCACTCGGATCATCGCCCGCAGGGTTTCCGCGGCCGCGCTCGCTCGTGCCTCTTGCACGAATCGCAGCGAGACGCCAAGGACGATCATCAGCGCCATCACGCTGGCCGCGCGCACATCTCCCGTGGCGAGCGATATCGTGGCCAGCACGGCGAGCAGGATGACGAGGGGATTGCGGAGGGAGTAGAGCAGTCGGACCGACCAATGGTCGGGCCGGTGCGCCGCGATCTCGTTGGGG
>JBGPOM010000247.1:0-3759 GCA_041488075.1 Gemmatimonadota bacterium | reverse complement strand
GCGGCCGCTTTCAGTGGCAGTTCGGGAAAAACATCAACGACTTCGACGTCTCGTTCACCGACCCGGCCGTCCGCGAGTCGCGCATCTCGGCCACGATCGGCGTCCACAATACCCGCGTGCGCTACACCGTAGCGAACTTCGGCCGGCTGCGGCGGCGGGGTGCGAGCCTGCAGCTCGGGTTCCCGGTGTTCGGCGACAACTACTCGCGGCTGTTCGTGTCCTACAGTGTAGATCAGCAGAGCTTCACCGGGTCCAGCACCAACCTGCAGGTCGGCGCCGCCTTCAACTGCAACAACTGCTTGCGCTCGACCCTCGGGCTCTCGCTGCTGCGCGACACGCGGATCGACCTGCCGTTCGCGACCGCGGGCACGATGGTGCAAATGGGTCTGTCGAGCAGCGGCGGTCCGCTGGGCGGCAAGGGGAACTTCCAGCGCGTCGACCTCGAGGGCCACTTCTACGCGCCCCTCGGCCAACTGGGCGGCGCGGGCAGCGGATCGCAGGTCAAGTTCGTGCTCGCCTTCTCGACCCGGTCGGGCTTCGTCTTCGGCAGCTCGCCGTTCTTCGATCAGCTGTTCACGTTGGGGGGCACGCAGTTCTTCATTCCGCTGCGTGGCTACGATGAGGCCTCCATCACCCCCTTCGGGTACGACCCCAACGCCAGCCAGCAAGCCAGCCCCAATGCGTTCGGCAAGGCGTTTTTCACAATGACCGGGGAGCTGGGCCTGCGGGTATCGCAGATGCTCTATCTGTCGACGTTCCTCGATGCCGGAAACGTGTGGGCGCGGCCCGCCCAATTCGACCCGACCCGTCTGTTCCGCGGGGCGGGCGTCGGCGTCGCGATCGTCTCGCCCCTGGGCCCCCTCGGCCTCGACTACGCCTACGGCTTCGACCGCACCGATGTCTTCGGCCGGCCCAACCCCGGCTGGAAGCTGCACTTCAAGCTCGGCAACTTCTTCTAATCCCGATCCACGCTCTCGACGGGAGTCTTCGCGTTATGCAGCGTCTCGTTCTCGTGTGCGTCGCCGCCCTAGCCGCGGCGCCTTCCACCGCCGCGCTCGCTCAAGGAGCGGGGCCCGCGCCCACCCAAGCGGGGGCGCTCAAGATCGCCTTCATCAACTCCCGCGAGATCCTTCAGCGAACACCCGGCTACGCCGCCGCGGAGTCCACGTACCTGAAGGAGGTCGACGGCTTCCGCCTCGAGGTGCAGCGCCTCCAGCAGCAGCTCGACTCGGCGGTGCAGGCATTCGACCAACAGTCGATCGCGCTGTCGCCGGTGGCACGCCAGACCAAGCAGCGCGACCTGCAGGGCATGCAGCAGCGCATGGAGCAGCGCACCAACGAGCTGCAGGACCGGGCACGCCAGCGCGAGCAGGAGCTGTTGCAGCCGATCCAGGCTCGGGTCAACAGCGTGATCCAGGGCATCCGGGCCGAGTTGAACTACGCCCTCATCCTCGATGCCGATGCGCCGGGGAGCACGATCGTGGCCGCCGATCCCGCCCTGAACATCACGGCCAAGGTGCTGCAACGCCTCCAGCAGGCGCAGTAGCCGCGCCGCTCCCGTGAATTCGACGGGGACGCGGCCGATTGCCGCGAGCGAGATCGCGGCGCTCACCGGCGGCCGGCTCGTCGGCCCCGGAACGGTGACGGTCGCCGGCATCGCCCCCCTCGAGCGGGCCGGTCCCGGCGATCTGTCGTTTCTTGCCTCGCCTCGCTATCTCCCGTACTTTCAACGCACTAGCGCGTCGGTCGCATTGGTCAAGCCGGAGTTCGCGGCGGCCGAGGGCGGCCCCGCCACGCGCATCGTAGTGCCGGATCCGCACGCCGCGCTGCTGGTCGTGCTCCCGGTCCTGTACCCGCAAGCGGTGTGGGAGCCGGGGGTGCATCCGACGGCGGTGGTGGGGCGCTGCGCCGTCTGGGACGATCCGGTGGAGATCGGCCCCCACGCCGTGGTCGGCGCCGATGTCCGGCTCGGGAAGAGCGTGCGGATCGGGGCGGGATGCGTGCTGGGCGACGGGGTGGCCCTGGGGGACGACACGCAGCTCTACCCCGGGGTCACCTGCTACGCGGGCACGGCGCTCGGCAAGCGTGTCATCGTGCACGCGGGGGCCGTGTTGGGGAGCGACGGGTTCGGTTACGTCCCGGGGAAGGGGGGCGACGCGCACCGCAAGATTCCGCACGTGGGCCGCTGCCTGATCGGCGACGACGTCGAGATCGGCGCGAACACCTGCATCGACCGCGGCAGCGTCGACGACACCGTCATCGGGTCCGGGACGAAGATCGACAACCTGGTCCACATCGCGCACAACGTCCGCATCGGGGCGCGCTGCCTGATCATGGCCGAAGCGGGAATCGCGGGCAGCGTCCAGGTGGAGGATGAGGTCATCATCGCGGGCCAGGCGGGGATCGGGGATCACATCACGATCGGCCGGGGGGCGCGTCTGCTGGTGCAATCGGGGATCATCGCCGACATCGCGGCGGGGAGCACGGTATCGGGGTACCCCGCCCGTCCGCACCGCGAGTACCTGCGGGCGCAGGCCGCGCTGTACCGGCTCATGACGATCGTGGATGAACTCGAGGACCTGGTGCAGGCCAAGCATGGCGCCGGTCGCTAGACGCTCGATCACCCACAAGACGGCGGTGCGGGGCACGGGTCTGCACACCGGCGCCGCGACCGAGGCGACGTTTCTCCCTGCCCCCGCGGGGCGGGGCATCGTGTTCCGCCGCATCGACTTGAGCGGGACACCCGAGGTGCCCGCGCGCCTCACGGAAGTCGAGGCGGTGGAGCGGCGCACGGCGATCGGCCGGGGTGAGGCGACGATCCATACCGTCGAGCACCTGCTCGCGGCCGTGGCCGTGCACGAGATCGACGATCTCACGATCGAGCTGAGCGGCCCCGAGCCACCCATCTTGGACGGCAGCGTGATGCCTTACTTCGAGGCGCTGGCCAACGCCGGCCCCGTCGCAGTGGGGGGCGAGGCCGTCGTGCTGAGCGTCCAGGCGCCGTTCACGGTGACCGAGGGCGACTCGGCCTACGTCGTGGCGCCGGCCAAAGCGCTCCGCCTCACGGTCACGATCGAGTGGCCGCATCCGCTGATCGGCCGGCAGACGGGGACGTACGACGTGACGGCGGCCGCCTTCGCGGCGGAGCTGGCGCCGGCCCGGACCTTCGGCTTCACGAGCGAAGTGGCCCAACTGCAGGCGAAAGGACTGATCAAGGGGGCGTCGGCCGCAAACGCGATCGTGCTCGACGAGCGCGGCATCGTGAGCGGCGGCGCGCTGCGTTGGCCCGACGAGTTCGTGCGCCACAAGGCGGCGGACATCGTGGGGGACTTGGCGCTGACGGGTGCGCGCATCCGCGCTCTCGTGGTGGCCACGCGGCCGAGCCACGGCGGCAACGTCGCACTGGCCCGGGCGCTGGCCCGGGCGGGGAAGCGTACCGGGGGGGGCGAGCCGGCCATGGACATCAGCCGCATCATGAACTATCTGCCGCACCGCTACCCATTCCTGCTCGTGGACCGGATCCTCGAGGTGGAAGGGAAGCAGCGGATCGTCGGCATCAAGAACGTCACGATCAACGAGCCGTTCTTCCAGGGGCACTTCCCCGGCCACCCGATCATGCCGGGCGTGCTCATCATCGAGGCGATGGCGCAGGTGGGCTGGATGCTGTTGATGCGGCACTTCGAAGGGCAGAACTTCGAGGACAAGGTCGTCTACTTCATGTCGCTCGACAACGTGAAGTTCCGCCGGCCCGTCGTCCCG
>JBGPOM010000246.1:0-3770 GCA_041488075.1 Gemmatimonadota bacterium | reverse complement strand
TGCCGGCGAACGATCCCGCGCTCTGGGGCCTGACGCTGCGCGTCGCCGATGCGGCGGCCCGCGCCGCCGTGAAGCCCTACGAGTACGAGCCGGTGCCGGCGGGGCAGACGCTCGTCTCCCTCACCGGCATCGGCGACGGTGCGTCGCGTTCCGCCGGCTTCACCCTGAAGCGGGCCCTGGATGTCCGCATCTACGCCATCGGTGAAGGGGTGAACGATGAGATGGTGGATTACGCGTGGATCGTGGACGCGACCAGCCACCACCGCCTCTGGACCATGCGCTACGAGGACACCGAGCATGCGGGCGGCGCCGACAAGAACCGCACGTTCGACGGTGTGCTCCACCTCGCACCCGGGAGCTATCTCGTCTACTTCACTAGCGATGGCTCCCATTCGGCGACGGGCTGGAATGCCGCCCCGCCGGCCGAGGCCCGGTATTGGGGCGTGAGCGTGTTCCCGGCGAGCGGCCGGCTCGACCCCGCGGTCGCCGGGCCGTTCCAGCGGGGGCCCGCCGGCGCGGCCCTAGCCGAGCTCGTGCGGATGGAGAACGACGAGCGGGCGCAGGCCGCCTTCACGATCGACCGGGACGCCGACGTGCGCGTGTACGCCCTGGGCGAGGGCACCGGCGGCGACATGGTGGACTACGGCTGGATCGAGGAGGAAACGAGCGGGCGCGTCGTGTGGGAGATGACCTACGCCACGACCGAGCCGGCGGGCGGCGCGCGCAAGAACCGCGTCTTCGACGGCGTGATCCGCCTGCCGGCGGGGAGCTACGTCCTGCGTTATCGGTCGGACGGCTCTCACGCCTACGGCGACTGGAACGACGATCCTCCGGACGATCCCGAGAGTTGGGGGATCACCGTGTTCCGCATGGGGGACCGGTAGCTTAGCTTTTCCCTGCATGAAAATCGCCTGTTGCTTAAAGCGCGTCCCCGACTCCGAGACGCGCGTCAAGATCGGCGCCGACGGGAAGAGCCTCGACGAAGCCGGCGTCAAGTTCGTCCTGAATCCATACGATGAATTCGCCGTCGAAGAGGGCCTGCGGCGCCGGGACAAGGCCGGCAGCGGTGAAGTCGCCGTCGTTTGCCTCGGCCCCGCCGCGGCACAGGAGACGATCCGCACCGCACTCGCCATGGGCGCCGATCGCGGCGTCCTGCTCCAGACCGACAAGATCCCCACCGACGGCTTCGAAACCGCCAAAGTCCTCGCCGCCGAGCTGAAGGACGGCGGCTGGGACCTGATTCTTTGTGGTAAGGTCGCGATCGACGACTCCAGCCATCAGGTCGGTCCGATGCTCGCCGAGCTGCTTGGCCTGCCGTGCGTGACGGCGGTCGCGCACCTCGAGATCGAAGGCACGAAGGGCGTCGCCGAACGGGAGATCGAAGGGGGCATCGAGGTCGTCGAGTTTCCTCTCCCCGCCGTGATCACCGCCGACAAAGGACTGAACGAGCCCCGCTATCCCGCGCTCAAAGGGATCATGGCGGCCAAGAAGAAGCCGCTCGAGGTCAAGCCGGTGCAGCTCGGCGCCGGTGGGATCGAGGTCCTGGCGATGACGCTCCCTCCCGAGCGCAAGGAAGGCAGGATCGTGGGCGAGGGTCCCGATGCGATTCCGGAGCTGGTGCGGCTGCTGCGGGAGGAAGCGAAAGTCCTATGACGAAGATCCTCGCCGTGTTGGAACAGCGCGATGGCGCGCTGCGCAAGGTCTCGCCCGAAGTCGTGACCGGCGCGCGCCGCCTCGCCGACGCGCTCGGGGGAACCGTCGAGGCCGTCGTCTGCGCCGCGGGCACGGTCCAGGGGACCGACCAGATGGGCCGGTTCGGCGCCGACACGGTCGTCACGCTCACTGCGCCCGCATTCGCGAAGTACTCTCCCGAGGGATACGCCCAGGCGATCGCCGAGCGCGTGACAGCGGGGGGCCACGCGGCCGTCGTCTTCTCGGCGAGCGCGACGGGGAAGGATCTCGCGCCGCGCGTCGCCGCGCGGCTCGGCGTCGCGCTCGCCGGCGACGTCACGGACGTCGCCGTGGAGGGCGGCAAGGTGGTGGCGATGCGCCCGGTGTACGCCGGGAAGGCGGTGCTCAAGGTGAAGGTCACGGGAACGCCCGCCGCCCTGTCGCTCCGGCCGAACATCTTCACCCCCGTCGAGCGCCCCAAAGCGGGGACCGCCGAGACGGTGGCGGTGCAGGTCCCCGCCGGCCGCGTCGTGGTGCGCGAGATCAAGGCCGCGGAGGCGGGGGCGCTCGACGTCGCCGAAGCGCAGATTGTCATCTCCGGTGGCAGGGGAATGAAAGAGCCCGGGAACTTCAAGGTGCTCGAGGAGCTGGCGCTGGCGTTCGGCGGCCGCGCGGCGGTCGGGGCGTCCCGCGCCGTGGTGGACGCGGGGTGGCGCCCGCACGCCGACCAAGTGGGGCAGACGGGGAAGACGGTGAGTCCCACGCTCTACATCGCCGTCGGGATCTCGGGGGCGATCCAGCATCTCGCCGGGATGCGCACGTCCAAGGTGATCGTGGCGATCAACAAGGACAAGGACGCGCCGATCTTCAAGGTGGCCGACTACGGCGTGGTGGGAGATCTGTTTGAAGTAGTCCCGAAGCTCACCGAGGAAATCAAGAAGCTGCATGGCTGACATCGTCCCAGCCCAGCATCAGCCGCCGTTGCCGCTCGACCAGCTGATCCTTCAGAATGGGACCGCGGGTGCCGGCGACCGGATGGAGCTGGATGTGCTCGTCGTCGGGGCCGGCCCCGCTGGGCTGTCCTGCGCCATCGACCTGGCGAAGCTCGCCAAGGCCGACGGGAAAGAGCTGAACATCGGGGTGCTCGAGAAGTCCGAGACCCTGGGCGAGCATTCGCTCTCCGGGGCGGTCGTCAATCCACGCGCGTTTCGCGAGCTGTTCCCCGATCTCGAGGATTCCGACTTCCCCTTCCGCGGGCCGGTGACGAACGAAGCCGTGTACCTGCTCACGGCCGGCGGCCGGTGGCGTCTTCCGACGCCGCCGACGATGCACAACAAGGGCTATTACGTGGCCTCGCTGTGCGAGATCGTCCGCTGGCTCGGCGCCAGGGCCGAGGAGCTTGGCGTCAACGTGTTTACGGGCTTCCCGGCCGCGAGCCTTCTCACCACGGGGAGCCGGGTCGTAGGGGTGCGGACGGCGGCGAGCGGGCTCGACCGCGACCAGAAGCCGGGCTCCGGGTACGCGGCTCCGAACGACCTGACGGCGAAGGTGACCGCGTTGTCCGAGGGCACGCGCGGCCCGCTGGCGCAGGCGTGGTGCCAGTGGCAAGGGGTGACGTCCGACAATCCCCAGATCTTCGCGCTGGGGGTGAAGGAGCTGTGGGAGACGAAGCAGCCGCTCGACCGGGTGATTCACACGATGGGGTGGCCGCTGCCATCCGACGCGTTCGGCGGCAGCTTCACGTATCCGCTCGAGCCCAATCTCGTCGCGTTGGGCCTGGTCGTGGGCCTCGATTACAGGGACGCCGGGCTCGACGTCCACGTCCTGTTGCAACGGCTCAAGCGGCATCCCCTGTTCCGTCCCTACCTCGAGGGGGGCGAAATGGTCGAGTGGGGGGCCAAGACGATTCCCGAGGGGGGCTTCTACTCGCTTCCGCAGCGCCGTTCAGGGGAAGGCGTCGTGATTCTGGGGGACGCCGCGGGGTTCGTGGACGTCCCCTCGCTCAAGGGGATTCACTATGCGATGCAATCCGGGATCTACGCGGCCCGCGCGATCTACCTCGACGAGCTCGCCGCATACGACCGCCTGGTGGATCATTC
>JBGPOM010000245.1:0-3780 GCA_041488075.1 Gemmatimonadota bacterium | reverse complement strand
CCAGACGGCCCGCGTCGTGCCCGAGCCGACGGCGCTCGCGCCGCTGGTGCAGGAGGTCATCGAAGGGTTCGCGCCGCTGGCAGCCGCGCGGGGCGTGTCGCTCGAGGCGGCGGTCACCGAGGGTCTGGTGGCGCCGGTGGACCCTGGCGCGATACGGCAGATGCTCCTCAACCTGCTCGACAACGCCGTGAAGTACGGGCCGGCGGGACAGACCGTGACGGTGGGGGCGGCCGCCGGACCCGGGGGCGGCGCCGCGCGTCTCTGGGTGGACGACTGCGGTCCCGGCGTCCCCCGCGCCGACCGGGAGCGCGTGTGGGACCGGTTCTGGCGGCTCGAGCGCGACCGCGGCTCCGCGGTCGCCGGCAGCGGCATCGGTCTCGCGGTCGTGCGGGAGCTCGCGGGCCTGCACCACAGCCGCACCTGGGTCGAGGACGCCGAGTCGGGCGGGTCCCGCTTCGTGGTGGAGCTGCCGGCATGAACGCCAAACGCATCCTGCTGATCGAAGACAATGCCGACCTCGCCTATGGGCTGCGCAACAACCTCGAGATCGAGGGCTACCAGGTGGAGGTCGTGGGCGACGGCGCCAAGGGGCTCACGCGCGCGCGCGCCGCGAAGCCGGATCTCGTCATCCTCGACCTCATGCTCCCGGGATTGGACGGCTTCCGCGTCCTGCGCGCGCTGCGCGAGGACGGGCCCGGGGGAGGGGAAAGGGACATGCCGGTGTTGATCCTGACGGCCCGCGGCGAGGAGGCGGACAAGGTCCGGGGCCTGCGGCTCGGCGCCGACGACTACGTCACCAAGCCGTTCGGCGTGCTCGAGCTGCTGGCGCGCGTCGAGGCGCTGATCCGCCGCGCGACGTCGCCGCGGCGCAACGGCAGCGGGGCCGAGCCGGTGGTCGAGCGCTTCGGCGAGGTCGAGGTCCTGACGCCGTCGCGCACCGTGCTGCGCCGGGGCGAGGCGGTGTCGCTCACGCCCAAGGAGTACGATCTCCTGGTGGCGCTGCTGCGCCGGAACGGCGCCTGCGCGACTCGGGTCGAGCTGCTCACCGAAGTGTGGGGCTACAGCGCCGAGGTCATGAGCCGCACGGTGGACACGCACGTCGCCGAGCTGCGCCGCAAGCTCGAGCGCGATCCCGCCAGCCCCGCGCACATCGCGACGGTGCGCAAGACGGGCTACCGCCTGGACCGCTGAACCGCTTCGAAGGAGGCGTCGTGCATCACGGACTCGTCGTGCTCGTCGCGCTGCTGCAGGCGGCCGCGCCCCAGCGGCCCATCACCACACCGCGCGACCTGCTGGAAGCCATGCGCGCGCGGTACGAGGGTAAGTGGTACCGCACCCTCACCTTCGTGCAGGACAACAGCGAGTACCATCCCGACGGCACGGTAACGCGTTCCGTGTGGCGCGAGTGGCTCCAGGCGCCCGGGAGGCTGCGCATCGAGTTCCAGCCGGACTCGGGCTCCGGCATGCTGTTCGCCGCGGACTCGCAGTTCGTGCTCACCAAAGACTCGATCACCATGTCTCGGCCGTTCATTCACCCGCTGCTGGTGCTGGGGTTCGATGTCTACGCGCAGCCGGTCGAGCGGACGCTGGCGGCCCTGACGCGGCGGCGGTTCGACCTGTCGGTGCTCTCCGAGGCGACCTGGGAGGGGCGGCCGGTCTGGGTGGTGGGCGCGAAGGCGGGGGACCTGCACACACGGCAGTTCTGGGTGGACAAGGAGCGGCTGGTGTTCGTGCGGATGCTCGGCCCCGGGGGGCAGGACACGACCCGGACCGCCGACACGCGCTTCAACAAGTACGCCCCGCTCGCGGGCGGCTGGATTTCCCCCGAGGTCGAGTTCCTGGTCGACGGCCAGCGGTTGTTCCTCGAGGAGTACTCGGGCATCCAGGCGAGCGTCACGATGCACGACGCGCTGTGGGACGCGCGCCAGTGGAAGGCGACGCGGGGCAGGCCCTAGCGGGCGATCCGCCCCGCCGAGGCGACCGAATCGAAGACCGCCTGGATTTCCCGCCCGGGGGCGAGCCGCGCGTCGCTGAGGTTCGTCACCAAGGCGAACACCACGCGCGAATCCCGGTCCACACCGAACGCGGTCGTCCCGCCCACTGATCCGCCGCCGTGGTAGACGTAGCGGTGGCCGAGACTGTCGCGGGCGACGAACCAGCCGATCCCGTACGGGGTCGCCTCCCCCGCCGTCGTGTGCTGCGGCGTGAAGAGCAGCTCCAGCGTCGCACCTTTCAGGAACCCGGGCCCGAGCAGCGCGGACCCGAACCGCACCAGATCCTCGGCGGTCGAGAGGAACCCGCCCCCTGCCCACTTGTAGCTGTTGTCCACTGCCGGTGAGACGGTGAATCCACCCGTCGTGTCGCGGTCGTAGAACCGCGTCCGGTTCGGGAGCAGGCTGTCGTTCTTGTCGGGCGCGGTGCTCGTCATCCTGAGCGGTTTGAAGACGTGACGGCTCATGTATACCAGGAACTGCTCTCCCGATGCCCCCTCCACCACCGCGCCGAGCAGGTTGAATCCGTAGCTCGAGTAGGAGAAGCGCGTGCCGGGCGGGAACAGGAGTGAATCGTCCTTGAATATCGAAAGTCCTTCGGTGACGGTGGCGAAGCGCCGGTTGAGGGTGAACTCGTCCCCCTGGTAGTGACGGATGCCGGCCAGGTGGCCGGCGACGAGTCGCGTGGTGCTCGGCGCGCCCTTCTCCGGGAAACTGGGGACGTAGCGCTGCACCGGAGCGTCGAGGTCGAGCTTCCCGGTCTCGTATAGCCGGGCTAGCGCCGCCGCGGTCAGGGGCTTGGAGACGCTCCCGATGCGGAACTGCGTGGCGGGCGTCGTGGGGCGGTGCGCCTCGAGATCGGCGTACCCGAACGCCTCTGACCACACGATGCGCCCGTCCACCGCCACCGCCACGGCGAAGCCCGGGATCCCGGGGGCGAGCTTCTCGCAGGCGATCGCGTGGGCGCGCGCCGCCGCCGCCGCCCACCGCTGTGCCACCGCCGCCGCCGGCCGCGAGACGCATGCCGTTTGGGCTTGCAGGACGATCGCGAGGACCGCGAGTACCATCTTTGACTCCGCTCGGGGAGGCGGTAAGATACCCGCGAATGGCATCCGATCGCACGTCCGAGCTTCGCGACAAGGCCGAAGCACTCGGCAGACTGCATACCAGCGGCCCGCTCCTGGTGTTGCCCAACGCTTGGGACGCGGGCTCGGCCCGCATTTTCGTAGAAGCGGGCTTCCCCGCCCTCGCCACCACGAGCGCCGGGATCGCGTTCAGCCTGGGCTATGCGGACGGTGAAAGAATCGGCCGGGCCGAGATGCTCGCCGCCGTCGGCCGCATCACGGGGCGCATCGCCGCGCCCGTCAGCGCCGACATGGAAGCGGGGTACGGCCGCGCGCCCGAGGCAGTTGCCGAGACGGTGCGCGGGGTGATCGCCGCCGGCGCGGTGGGCATGAACCTCGAGGACGCGAGGGAGGGGGATGGCGGCAAGCTGCTCGACTTCTCGCTGGCCGTTGCGCGCGTTCGGGCGGCACGCGAGGCTGCGACCGCTGCGGGCGTGCCGATCGTCGTGAACGCCCGCACTGACGCGTTTCATGCGGGAGCCCTGGAGCCCGGCCATCAACTCGCGGAGGCGGTGCGGCGGGGCAATCCTCGGCCTGGTGCGGCGCATGGCGCGCGAGTGGAAGGAGAAGGGGACGTATGGGACGCTCGGGGCGTACGGCATCCCCTTCGCGGAGCTGCAGCGGCTGTTCGGCTAGTCGAGCTCGACGTGCAGATGATCCGCCGT
>JBGPOM010000244.1:0-3780 GCA_041488075.1 Gemmatimonadota bacterium | reverse complement strand
TACTATATAGAACTACTAGTAGTAGTAGTAGAGACCGGGGAAATGTGGGCGACGGAGGTAAGTCGCGTTGGCCACGCGGTCTCGGGTTTCTCACCTCATGTTGGCGCGCTGTGGGCATTGTTGGCGCATTGCGCATAGCCGCCCGAGTTTCCCCACAACGCACACCCTGCGTCGTTATCCCCAAAACAGAATGTTGGCTACAGTGCGGACAATTCCTGCCGTGCCATTTCGACGCGTTCCTTGAACGTCCGGTCCCGCATCATCTGGCGCTCGACCTTGTCGACGCTGTGGATCACGGTGGAATGGTCCCGCCCGCCGAACGCCTGCCCGATCTCCACCAGCTGCATCCCCAGCATGTCCCGCGCGAGGTACATCGCCACCTGGCGCGGGATGGTCAGGGTCTTGGTGCGCGCCTTGGAGCGCAGCCCCTCCGGTGTGACGCCCCAGCGGCGGGCCACCACTTCCTGCACTCGGTCGATGCTGGGGGTCGACTGGCTGCCGTAGCCCGGCCCCTCCTCCCCCTGGCGGATCTTGTCCGACAAGGCTTCGCGCGCCAGCTCGATCGTGACCTCGCGGTTCTTGAGCGAGGCGAACAGCAGCAGCTTGATGATGCACCCTTCGAGCTCGCGCACGCTCGAGCGGATGTGCTCGGCGATGAACCGCAGCACGTCGTCGGGGATCGTGAGCTCGAGATGGTCCTGCTCCGCCTTCTTGCGCAGGATCGCGATGCGGTGCTCCAGGTCGGGGTGCCCGATGTCGGCGACCATCCCCCACTCGAAGCGCGAAATCAGCCGGTCCTCGAGGCCGGGAATTTCCTTGGGCTGCCGGTCCGACGTCAGCACGATCTGCTTGTGTGCTTCGAACAGCGCGTTGAACGTGTGGAAGAATTCCTCCTGGGTCATTTCCTTGCCTTCGAGGAAATGCACGTCGTCCACGAGCAGGAGGTCCACGTCGTTGCGGTAGCGCCGCCGGAACTCCGACATCGTGCGCGCGTGAATCGATTCGATGACGTCGTTGATGAACTGCTCGGCGCCGAAGTACTGCAGCCGCGTGCCCGGGTTCTTCTGGAGCACCGCGTGCGCGATCGCCTGCATCAGGTGTGTCTTGCCGAGCCCCGTCGCGCCGTAGATGAACAACGGGTTGTACGTCTTGCCCGGGGCCTCGGCGACGGCGTGCGCTGCCGCGGCCGCGAGCTCGTTCGACTTCCCGATGACGAACGTCTGGAAAGTGTAGCGCTCGTTGAGCGGGGTCGTCGCCACCGCCACCGCGGTGGCGGTCGCCGCGCTCTCGCGTGGGGCGACGAAGAAATCCATTTGCGGCCGCTGCTGCCGGTCCTCCGTCACGCGGAACACAACCGCCGTCGGCCGCCCGAACACGCGCTGCGCGACACGGGCCAGCAGGCCCGCGTGCTTCGACTCGTTCCACTCCGCGGCGAATTGGTCGGGGGCGCCCAGAATCAGGCGGCCGTCATCCAGTGCGATCGGTTCGGCCGGCTCGAGCCAAGTCCGCACCGTCGCTTCCGGAAGTTCACGCCGCGCCTCATCGAGGAGACGCTTCCAGGCTTCTTTGGCTGACTGCTCCATTACGATTCGAAATTAGGAAGGACGTGTTGCAAGGGCGGCCCGAAAGTAACGGGCCCTATGTGGAAAAGTCAACCTTGACCGTTGCGGCGGCGCTGGGGTAAGTTTCGCGGCCTTACACCGAGGAATGTATGGGTCCGACGTATCGGCCGCGCAATCGACGGCGTATCAACAAGCACGGGTTCCGCGCGCGGATGAAAACGGTGTGGGGGCGAGCCACGCTGTCCCGTCGGCGCAAGAAGGGGCGCAAGCGCCTCACTGTGCGCTTGCCCTCCAAACACCGGAGCCGGTAACGCGCGAGCGGTTCCCGCACCGCGCCCGCTTGACGCGCGGTTCGGACCTGACATCCTGCTGGGAAGCGGGTCGCCGCCGGCACACCTCGCATCTCGATCTGGCCTGGCGCCCGAACCCCGCGGGCCACGCGCGGATGGGGATCATCGTTCCCCGCTTCCAATCCTCCGCGGTGGCCCGCAATCGTTTGCGCCGCCGCCTGAGAGAGATTCTCAGACGTGACGTGCTCCCCCAGCTGCCGCCGATCGACTTGGTCATCCGCGCAAAGCGGACGGCGTATGCCGCCCCGTTTGCAGCCCTGCGCGCCGAATTGACGGACGTGGTGAGCGCGCTCACATGACACTCGGTCAGGTCCCGCGTCGTATCGTGATGGCGCTCATCCGCGGCTATCAGCTCACGCTGTCGCCTCTGGTGTTCACGCAGTGCCGCTTTGTGCCGTCGTGCTCGCACTACACGCATGCCGCCGTCGAGCGCTACGGCGCGCTGAAAGGGACCTGGCTCGGCGTGCGGCGCATCCTGCGGTGCCACCCGTTTCACCCGGGCGGCTATGACCCGGTGCCCTAGCCCAAAGGATTGATCGTGGAACGACGCGTCATCCTGGCGATCGTGCTGATGCTCATCGTCGCGATCGCCCCCAGCCTGATCTGGCCGCCCAAGAAGCCGGTTGCGCGGCCGGCGGGCCAGGTGGACAGCGGCGCCGTGGCCAGAGAGAGCGTGACTGCACCCACGGTGGCAGCGCCTCTACCGACCGCGGGGCCGCCGGGCCGCCCGGCCACGGAGCCCGCCGACACCGTGTGGGTGACGTCGCCGCTGTACCGGCTCGGCTTCAGCACCCGTGGTGGCGCACTCGTGTCCGCGCAACTCCTGCTGTACCATTCGTTTGCACACGGCGACTCGGCGCAGCGCGTGCAGCTCGTCCCCACCGGTCAGCCCTTCCTCGTGCACCAGCTCGTGCCCACCGGCGGCGGCGACACCGTGTCCCTCGCCGACTGGACCTTCCGGCCGAGCGCGCCCGCGCTGGACGTCCGCGCGCCGGCGACGCTGCGGCTCGAGGCCGAGCACGGGGGGGCTCGCGTCACGCTCGAGTATCACTTCGTCCCGGAAGAATATCATTTCGACGTCCGCGGCAACGTGGCCGGCCTGGGCGGCAGCGGAGCCGTGCTCGTGATCGGGTTGTCGGACGGACTGCGGTCGGTCGAGGCCGACTCGCTGGACGATTATCGCCACTACGCAGTGGTCACGAAGGCCTCCAAGACCGACCGCACGGATTTCTCGTCGCTCGACCCCGGGGAGCGGGCCGTGTTCGACGGCCCGTTCGAGTGGGTCGGCGTGAAGTCCAAGTAC
The DNA here is from genome assembly GCA_041488075.1 of Gemmatimonadota bacterium. Taxonomy (GTDB): domain Bacteria; phylum Gemmatimonadota; class Gemmatimonadetes; order Gemmatimonadales; family GWC2-71-9; genus 20CM-2-65-7. The sequence continues at coordinate 565 of JBGPOM010000244.1, read as the reverse complement.
TTCTTCGCCGCCGCGCTCGCGTTGGAAGACAACCAGCCGAAATTCGGCGGGGCGATCGCCGTGGGGGGCCCGCGCACCGGCAAGCGCACGACGCGCGCCGCGGTGGTGCTCACGCTGCCCGTCCCGCCCGCGGGCGACTTCCGCTACGGCCTGTTCGTGGGACCGCTCGACCACCGCCGCCTCGCGGCGTTGGACCACGGGCTCGACGATGCGAACCCGTACGGCGGGTTCCTCCGACCGGTGATCCATCCCGTGTCGATCTTCGTGGTGAACGTCCTTGTCTGGATCCACGAGCGGTTGTCGCTCGCCTATGGCTGGGTCCTGATCCTGTTCGGGGTCGTGGTGCGCGTCCTGCTGTGGCCGCTCAACCAGAAGGCGATGGAGTCGGGGATCCGGATGCAGGCGGTGGCGCCGCTCATCAAGGAAATCCAGGACAAGTACAAGAACGACCCGGAGCGGTTGCAGCGGGAGATGTTGCGCATCTACAAGGAGCACAAAGTCAATCCGTTTGGCGGTTGTCTCCCCATGCTCCTCCCGATGCCGGTGCTGCTCGCGTTGTTCTTCG
>JBGPOM010000243.1:0-3781 GCA_041488075.1 Gemmatimonadota bacterium | reverse complement strand
GGCACCACGATCGGCTATCGAAAGTTGGACCGGTTCCAGCCAACCGAGCTACGACGGCTGCGCGTGACGATCGAGGACGCCGTGGGTCCGCCGCGCCGGCTGCGCATCGGGTTGTACGGCGGAGGCTGAGGGCCTACAAAGACCTACCGCGGCACGAAGTCCTGCGCCGGATCGAGCTGCCGCGCGAACGCCGCGAGCAGCCGCGCCGCCCGATCCAGGTCCTCCAGCGCCACCATCTCGTTCGGGCTGTGCATGTAGCGGTTGGGCACGCTGACGAGACCCGTGGGGATTCCCCGTAACGCGTTGTAGATCGCATCGGCGTCGGTGCCGGTGTCGTGCGGCGCCGCCTGGATGGTGTAGGGGATCTGCTCCTTGTCCGCGCACTCGACCAAGAGGTCGAACACCACCGGGCTCACCGACGAACCGCGCGTCAACACCACCCCGCCCCCCAGCCGGTGGTCGCCCGACTGCTTCTTCTCCGCCCCGGGATAGTCGGTCGCGTGCGTCACGTCCACCACGAGCGCCACCTGCGGATCGAGCCCCGCGGCGCTGGTGCGCGCGCCGCCGCCCTGCCAGGCGATCTCCTCGCGCGTCGTCGCGACGGCGAACACGGCGGCATGCGCGGGACGGTCCGCCGACAGGCCGCGCAGCGCCTCCGCCACGACGTAGGCGCCGATGCGGTTGTCGATGCTGCGGGACACGATTCGGCCGTTGGGGTATTCCTGCACCGCGGTGTCCAGCACCCCGGCGTCGCCGACGCGCACTCGCTCGGCGGCTTCTCCCTTGTTCGCCGCCCCGATGTCGATCCACAGGTCGTCCACCTTGGACGCCTTGTCCAGCTCTTCCTTCTTGATCTGGTGCACCGCCTTCTTCCCGATGACGCCGCGCACCGGTCCGGCGCGGCCCAGGAGCAGCACCCGCTGGCCCACCAGCACCTGCGAGTCCCACCCGCCGATGCCGCTGAAATAGAGGAAGCCCTCGTCGTCGACATGGGTGATCTGGAGGCCGATCTCGTCGATGTGGCCCGCCAGCATCAGCCGCGGCTTGCCCTTGGGGTTCAGGGCGGCGACGGAGTTGCCGTGCACGTCGGCGCGGACCTCGTCGGCGAAGCCCTCCACCTCCGCCCGCCACACCCGCGCCGGCGCCTGCTCGAAGCCCGAGGGGCCGGCGGTGTCCAGCAGCTTCTTCAAGAATCCCAACGTCGCAATCGTCATCTGGTGCCCGCCTTCCGGGAACGGGGGAGGTTGAGGCGCCGCCGGATGCTGTCGGCGGCGGCGCTATCCGCGAACTGCGCCTGGTACCCGGCGCGGACCGGGATGGCCGACACGAGCAGCGATCCGCCGGGGGGGGGCGCCGCGTCGATGCGGAGAATCGCCGACAGCGCCGTCCCGGGCTCCTCCTGGGAGAAGATGAAGTTACCGAGGGACTGCACGATCGGTTTCCCCCGATGCCAGACCACCGGCTGCAGCACGTGCGGGTGGTGCGCTAGCACGACGTCGGCGCCCGCTTCCACCAGCTCCTCGAAAAAGCGCCGCAGCTGCGCGGGCGGCTCCACCGCGTACTCGGTGCCGGCGTGTACGCTCACGACGATCAGATCGGCGCGGCCTCGCGCCTTCAGGCGGCGCAGGGCGGGGACGATCCAGCGCGGGTCCCCCCAGGCCACGTAGTCCGACCCGGCATGGGCGTAGAAGTCGTTGGGCCCGGCGTTCCAGGCGCGCGTCACGGCGAAGAAGGCGACGCGCCAGCCGTTGCGCCGCACGATCACCGGCTGCTCGGCCATGGGCCGGCCGAGCCCCGAGCCGACGAACAAGACACCCGCGCGCGTCAGTTGTCGCATCGTCTCTTCCATCCCCGAGCGCCCCGCGTCCCAGCCGTGGTTGTTCGCCGTGCTCACGATATCGAATCCGGCACGCGCCAGCGATTGCGCCGCGAGGGGTGGGGCGGTGAATACCATCCCGGTCGTCTCGAGGCGGTGCGGGTCCGGCGCGATCGGGCTCTCGAGGTTGCCGAACAGGATGTGCGCGGCGCGCAGCGTGTCGAGCACCGCCGCGAAGGGATAGAGCGTGTCGCCCTTCAACAAGTGTTCGAGCGCCACCCGCCGGCCGAGGTTGATGTCGCCGACGGCATACAGCCGCAACGTGTCTCTGGGGCCCTGGAGCGTCCCGAGCAACACGTTGCAGGACGCCCAGAGGGCAAGAACGCTCATCTGCGTCAACCGCCGGTCAATTCTTCTGCGAAGCGACCCGATACAGCGCCGCGCCGAGCAGCGCGAACAGCGCGAACGCGAGCAGGTTCGATGCGGCGATCGACCCCAGCGCGTGGAACAGCGGGAGTTTCTCGGCCAGCGCGTCGGCGGATCCGAACACGCCGGCGACGGCGGCGAGGACGATGCCGCAGATAGCCCCGCCCGCGATCAGGCCGCTCGAGAACAGCACACCCGGCCCGGATTCGACCTCGGCGATCGACTGTTGCCCGGCCTTGGCGCGCCGCTCGATCAGCCAGCGCACGACGCCGCCCACGAACATCGCCGAGGACGTCGAGATCGGCAGGTACACGCCCACTGCGACCGGCAGCGCCTGCACGCCCATGAGCTCGATCGCGATCGTGATGAACACGCCGAGCAGCACGAGCGCCCACGGCAGCTTGTGGGTCAGGATCCCGTCCGTGACGAGCGCCATGATGGTCGCCTTGGGCGAGTCGAGGCGCGGGATGACGCGGCCCGCGTATTCGTGGACGCGCCCACCGATCCCGGGATCGAGCACGTAGCGCAGCTCGTGGGTCGCCGGGTCCATCAGGTACTTGCCCGCCGCCACGCCCTCGGTGACGACGTACACGCGGGTCACCTGGTAGGAGCCGTGGTCGATCGAGTCGCTCCCCGCGATCCGGAAGCCCGACATCGTCTGGGGCAGGACCTCGACGGTGGGACGGCCGCCGGCCGTCGGCGCCGCGGCCTGCGCGCTGAAAGCCGGGTGCGTCTCGGGGACTGGGTAAGTGTAGGCGCGGTTGAGCAGGGTGAGGGTCCACCCGATGACGAGCGCCGAGCCGATGGTCCCCACCAGGATGGCGATCTGCTGGCGCCGCGGCGTCGCGCCGACGAGGAATCCGGTCTTCAAGTCCTGCGAGGTGTTGCCGGCGTTGGCGGTGGCGACCGCGACGACGGCGGCGATGGAAATCGCCTGCACGCGGTGGTCCACACCGGTCCAGCCGATGGCGACGAAGAGGAGGCAAGTCCCGAGCAGTGCCGCGATCGTCATGCCGGAAATCGGGTTCGCCGAGGAGCCGATCTGCCCGCAGATGCGGGAGGAGACGGTCGCGAAGAAGAACCCAAAGAGCAGGATGAGGATCGCGCCGAGCAGGTTGACGCCCACCTGGGGCAGCAGCGTGATCACGATGGCGAGGACGATCGAGCCGCCGACGGTCACCGAAATCGGGAGGTCGTCCTCGGTGCGGAGCTTCGTCACGGCCTGCCCCAGCCGCGACTCGCGCAGGTCCTTGAAGCTCGAGGCGAAGGAGCTGACGATCGTCGGCAGGGAGCGGGCCAGCGCGATGATGCCCGCCGAGGCGACCGCTCCCGCGCCGATATAGAAGATGAAGCTCGAGCGGATCTCGCCCGGGCTCATGTCGCGGATCAGCTTCACGGGAGGGAATCCGAACGGCTCGGAGAGGCCCGACCCCACGAGCTTGATCGCGGGAGCGAGCACGAGGTACGCGAGGCAGCCGCCGGCGAACAGATAGCCGGCGATGCGGGGCCCGATGATGTAGCCCACGCCCAGGAGCTCGG
>JBGPOM010000242.1:0-3794 GCA_041488075.1 Gemmatimonadota bacterium | reverse complement strand
GAGCCGGCCGTCGCCGCGCTGCTCGAGACTCAGCACGCTCGCCCGCCGTCCCAAGACCGTTGCTTCCATGACTCCTCCGTTCATTGGAGCTGCGCCTGCAGCTCGTAGAGACGGCGGTACTTGCCGTCCGGTTTCGCGAGCAGCTCGTGGTGGGTGCCGTGCTCCACCAGGCGCCCGTCCTCGACCACGAACAGCCGCGAGGCCTTGCGCAGCGTCGAGAGCCGGTGCGCGATGGCGAAGACAGTCCTTCCCGCAATGAGGCGCTCGAGCGCTTCCTGGATCTCACGCTCCGTCTCGGTGTCCACGCTGCTCGTCGCCTCGTCGAGAATGAGGATGCGTGGATCGTGCAGGATCGCCCGCGCGATGGACACCCGCTGGCGCTCCCCGCCCGACAGCGTGTGCCCCCGCTCTCCCACCACCGTGTCGTAACCGTGCTGCAGCTTAGTGATGAAGTCGTGGGCGTTCGCCGCCTGCGCCGCCGCGACCGCCGCCCCGAGCGACGCCTCGGGGAGGCCGTAGCGGATGTTCTCCAGGATCGTTCCGTGGAACAGGTATGGGTCCTGGAGCACCATCCCGATTTGGCGGCGGTAGTGCCCGGTATCGAGCCGCCGCAGATCGACGCCGTCGATCCGAATCGCGCCGCCGGTGACGTCGTAGAAACGCGCGATCAGATTCACGATCGTCGTCTTCCCGCCGCCCGACGGCCCGACGAGCCCGATCAGCTCCCCGGGGAGAACGTCGAAGCTCACGCCGCGCAACACCTGCCGTACGCCGTCGTACCCGAACGTCACGTGCTCGAACGAGACCCGGCCGTGCACCGGCTGGAGCCGCACCGGCTCGGCGTCGTCCCGCACCTCGGGCTCGGTATCCAGCACCTCGAACACGCGGTGCGCCGACGTCGTGGCCCGGTTCATCGTCCGGGCGATCTGACCGATCACCTCGATCGGGCCGACGAACATCGTCGTATAGAGCAGGAACGAGACGAACGTCCCCACCGGCAGCGCCGCGCCGCCGCCCAGCAGCCGCGGCAGGGCGAGCCCCCACACGACCACCGTCGTGCCGTGCACCGCCAGCATCAGCAGCGGCCAGAATGTGGTCCACATCTCGTGGATGCGGTTGAATTCCGCCGTCACATCCTGGTTGTGCTCGCCGAAGCGCCGGATCTCCCGCTCCTCCTGGTTGAACGCCTTCACCACGGAGATCCCCGGGATCGTATCCGACAGCACGTCCGACACGCGCGACCACTTGCGCCAGGCCCGGATGAACAGCCGGTTGATGGACTCGCCGTGCCGGTAGATCAGCCAGCAGAAAACGGGCACGGGGAGCGTCATCGCCAGGCCGAGCCGCCAATCGAGGCTCAGCAGGACGGCGCCGAGCCCGGCGAGCATCACGAGCGACAGCGAGACGTCCACCACGCCGAACGCCAGGAAGTCCCACAGGCGGTCGGTATCGGCCGAGACGCGCGTGATGAGACTTCCCGTCCGTTTGCGCGAGAAGAACGCGAGGGACAGCCGCTGGATGTGCTCGTACAGCTCGGCCCGGAGGTCGCGCGCCACCCACTCGCCCAGGATCGACATCAGGCGAAGGCGCACCACGGCCGCGGCCTGGCGCACGACGTACACCAGCGCCATCGCCGCCACCGCCAGCCACGCGATCGTCCCGGCGCGCCCGAGCGGCAGCGTGCCCTCCCGCGCCGGCCGCACGACGCGGTCGATCAGGTACCCCGCGAGGTACGGCGGCACTAGGCTCACGAGCGTAATGACGGTCGCCGCGGTCAGTCCGAGCGCGAGCTGGCGGCGATAGGGCTTCAAGTAGCCCAACAGACGCCGGATCACCGCCACTTCCCTGCCCGAGACGAGCGCCTGCGCCTCACGCACCGGCCGGGCGACGCCGTCGGCGTACGCGCGGTCCGGGTCCACAGGGGGGATCTCGCGGCCGAGCAGCTGCTCCTCGAGCACGAAGCGGATGTTCTCGAAGGCACGCCGCTGGCGGTGGCTGTAGCGCACCAGGACGAGCGCCGGCTCCCCCGGCGCGCCGAGCAGCGTCAGGGTGTTCGCGGACAGGCCGGGGGCCTCGCGCACCGCCTCGATGCGCTTTCGCTCCACACTGTGGATCTCCCAGGCGCCCGATATCTGATCGAGAGCGCGGCGCGCTACGGCGACGTGCCGCGGGCCGAGGGCGACCCACCCCTCAGTGAGCCGCAGGGTGTGATCCAGATCGGCGAGGGCGTAGAGCTGCACGGGTGCGCCGGCCCAGGCCGCTTCGATCTGCCGGCGCAGGTCCGCCGGCAGCCGCAGGGGCTGATCCAGGTAGCGCGCAATGATCTGGTCGTCGAGATGCTCGAGCGTGCTCAAGTCCGTGATCCTCGGATAGTGTGAAACAGAACGGCCCTCCAGGTCTCGCGAAGCACCCGGAAGGCCGGATCACGGCATGAGATCGATCCGATCGAGTTCTAGGGTGCTCCCCCTCCGCCACCCGCGCCGGCGATGCCGGACGCAATACGCCCACGCACGTCCGCGATTGGAGCGAACCGGCACAGGGTGCCCGGCCCCGCCCAATGGCGGCGCTGCAGTGAGGTGGTGGAGATGCGAATCATCATGTGGAGCAAAGTAAGAGCCGGTCCGTGGGCAGGCAAGGGGCGCTCGCGCAAGTTTCGTGATAGTATTTCCCGCCATGAACGTTATTGCCATTCTCGCCCTGTTAGCCCAGGCCCAAGCTCCCACCCACCGCGTCCTCGGCCTGGACGATCTGTTCCGAATCCAGCGGCTCTCCGACCCCCGGGTGAGCCCCGACGGACGGTGGGTCGCGTACGTCGTGAGCGCGCCGGATCTCGCGGCGGACAAGTCCACGAGCCGCATCTGGATGGCGGCCACGGCGGGCGGCGACCCGATCCCCCTCACCGCCAAGGGCAGCTCGGCGTCGAGCCCGCGCTGGAGTCCGGACGGGAAGTACCTGGGCTTCCTGGCGGCGCGCGGAGACGACGCCGAGTCGCAGGTGTGGCTGCTGAACCGCCTAGGTGGCGAAGCCGAGCAGCTCACGACCGTCAAGCAGGGCGTGGACGGTTTCGTCTGGTCGCCCGACGGCGGCCGCTTGGCGCTCACGATCGACGACGCGACGCCCGAGCAGGCGGGCGACACGACGTGGATCGGGGCCAAGGCGAAGACGCAACGTCCGTGGGTCATCGAACGGCTGCAGTTCAAGCGCGACGGCACCGGCTATCTCGACCGGCGGCGCGGGCACATCTACGTGTTCGATGTGCGCACCAAGGCCGTTCCACCTCTCCCCCCCCGGCAGGTGACCTCGGGCGACTGGGACGACGACGAGGCCGCGTGGTCGCCGGACGGGCGCCTCATCGCGTTCACCAGCAACCGCGACAGCGTGGACGGCTCCGACAATTCGGATATCTGGGTGGTGGCGAGCGACGACACCACCAAGGGCACGACGACCCGTCGCATCACGTTGGAGCCGGGCCAGGACGGGAGCCCGGCGTGGAGCCCTGACGGCCGCTCGATCGCCTACACGCGCCAGCCTTCCGGGGAGCCGATCGCGCTCATCTACGATCCGAGCCACCTCGCCGTCATCGGCGTGGAGGGCGGGCGGCCGCGGCCGCTCACCGCGGCACTCGATCGCGACATCCGCTCCCCCAGATGGGCGCCGGACGGGCGGAGCCTCTACGGCATTCTCGAGGACGAGGGCGACGACCACCTGGTCCGGGTGGACGCCACCTCGGGCGCCGTGACCCGCCTGGTGGGCGACGCCCGGTCGGTCAGCGCCTTCAGCGTGGGGGCAGAGGG
>JBGPOM010000241.1:0-3822 GCA_041488075.1 Gemmatimonadota bacterium | reverse complement strand
TCGCGTGCCTCACCCACGACGGAGTGGCGCTCCGGCGTGCAGTGCAAGAGGTCGACGCGATTCGACCGACTCGCAGCGCCCGCACCGGCGAACCGTGGGGCCCGTCAGGCCGCATGGGGATGGAAGCCGGAGCTCCCAAGGCCAAACCGCAAACGAACAGTTAGGCGGTCGCTGAGGGAAGAAGAACGGGGCAGTGAATCCCCGACTCCGGGTAACCGGTGCGTAGGGCGGTCCGCCCGCCGATTGCAGCTCGGTGTGGCGGGCCGCCTTTTTTTTCTTCCCCGCAATCTCACGACGCATTCATTCCGCTGGCGCGATGGTTACGCATGCCTCGCACGCACGCGGGTCACACGGTCCTGATGGCTCTCACGGCACTCGCTGTGGTTGCCGGCGGGGGGCAGGCGCAGACCGATCCCCGCGCCCGGATCTTCGTGCAACGTGGGTGCAAGGACTGCCACGCCGTCTCCGCGCTGCGGGTCAAGGCTTCCGCCGACGTCGGGCCGGACCTGACCTACGCCTACGGTGACGTGCTCCGCCGGTACGGGCTCAACCTCGAGTCCTTCATGGCGAATCCGACGGGGGTGATGCGGATGATGGTCGCGTCCCACCTTGGGCTCAGCGTGGTGGACCGCGACTCGATCGTGCGGCTCCTGCGGGGATTGTACGAGGAGCGGAGCGCGGACGCCGAAACAGGAGTGCCGTCCCTTCCCCCGCCGCGGCCCGGGACGACGGCGAAGGTCCGCTCATGCCCGCCGTAGGCAGTGCCCGCCTGGCGGACGTCGTTCGCGACGCCGCGCATCCACTCACGGGCGCGCCAGAGGACTTCGACCCCATCCTCGCCCTCGTCGGCGACGCGCGGTTCGTGCTGCTCGGCGAGGCATCTCATGGGACGCACGAGTTCTATCGCATCCGGGCCGAGATCACCAAGCGGCTGATCCGCGAGAAGGACTTCGGCTCCGTGGCCGTGGAGGCGGACTGGCCCGACGCCTATCGTGTGAACCGCTACGTGCGCGGCCGGGCGGCCGACGCGGACGGCGTCGAGGCGCTGGGCGGGTTCCAGCGCTTTCCGCAGTGGATGTGGCGCAACGCCGACGTGCTGGACTTCGTCGGGTGGCTGCGGACGCATAACGATACCCTGCCAGAGGACGCCCGCACCGGCTTCTACGGCCTCGATCTCTACGCGCTCCACGCGTCGATCGAGGCCGTGCTGAGCTTCCTTCGGGTCGTCGATCCCGAGGCGGCGCTCCGCGCTCAGCACCGCTACAGCTGCTTCGATCACTTCGACGGCGGTGACCCGCAGGCGTACGGCTACGCGACGCAGCTCGGCGTTGAGCCGTCCTGCGAAGCGGCCGTGGTGGCGCAGCTCGTGGACCTGCGGCGCTCGGCCGCGGACTACGCGCGGCGCGACGGCCGCCTCGAGTCCGACGCGGTCTTCTTCGCCGAACAGAACGCGCGACTGGTGCGCAACGCCGAGCGCTATTACCGCGCGATGTTCGGCAGCCGGGCCGCGTCGTGGAATCTCCGGGATCGTCACATGGCCGAGACGCTCGACGTCCTGCTGGCGTTCCATGAGGCGCGTGGGCGCCGGGAGAAGATCGTGGTGTGGGCGCACAACTCGCACCTGGGGGACGCGCGGGCGACGGAAATGAGCGCGGGGGGAGAGCTCAACGTCGGCCAGCTCGTGCGCCAGCAGTACGGGCGCGATGCAGTGTTGATCGGCTTCTCCACCTACCAGGGCACGGTAACGGCGGCGTCGAACTGGGATGAGCCCGCCGAGCGCAAGCGTGTCCGGCCGGCCCTGGCGGGCAGCTATGAGGCCCTGCTCCACGAGACCGGGCTCGGCAATTTCCTGCTCGACCTCACGGCGCCGGGGGCGGCCGCCGAGCGCCTCACCGAGCCGCGCCTCGAGCGGGCGATCGGCGTGGTGTACCGCCCCGAGACCGAGCGGCAGAGTCATTACTTCCACGCCCGACTCCCGCAGCAGTTCGACGCCATCCTCCATTACGACACGACGCGCGCGGTGGAGCCCCTCGAGCGCACGGGGCTCTGGCAGCGCGGCGAAGTCTTCGAAACCTTCCCATCGGCGTTGTAGCTTTCGCGTCATGCCGATGTCGGCGGAGCCGGTGATCGCGAAGGGGACGTGTTTTTCCCTCTTCGCGTACGAGGTGGCGCAGGCCATCGACTTGGACGCGGCCGACCGCTGCCTGCTCGCGGCCGCCGAGCGGCAGACGATCAAGCACAAGCGCCGCGCGCCGGCGTCTTTCGAATACAGGCCGGCGCCATTGCGAGTGACCCGCGGGGGCGATCCCCACCCCGTGGGCGGGTATCGCGCGGCTCCGGGAGTCGAGGTGGTGCTGTACGACTTCGGGGCGGTGTCGGTGAGCTACGCCATTCCGATCGAGGGCCCCATCGGGAGCCTCCCGGCGCTGGCCGAGGAGCTGTGGGGGAACGAGTGGCTCCTGGCCGACTCGCGGCGCCAGGTCGAAGAGCTGCTCCGCGCGCTGGGGAGCGCGGCGATTCGCCCGCGCATCGCCGACTTCGTCGAAGACTACTCGGTCTTCCACATCGAGGCGTTCACGGAGCCGTGCGAGGCGGCGGCCCTGTGGACGGCGCACGCCCAGACGGTCGCTCAGGTGCTCCGGGCGGCGCGCCACCCCCTGTCCCCACAGGAGATCGCGGACGCGACCGCTCTGCGGCTCTCCTTCGGGCCGAACGACGCGACCATCATCGACACCGACGCCGCGGTCTTGTTCGACCCCGAGGGGGAGGACGTCCGGGCCGTGATCGAGTTCGCCAACACGCAGCTCCTCGAGATGCGCTTCCTCGATCAGCAGCTGGACGATGCGCTGGAGCGCGCCTACGAAACGCTGCTGGGACGGCCGGAGCGGCGGTGGGGGCTGGGCGGCCTCGGGCCCGACGTGCGGCGTCTGGCCCGGTTGCAGCTCGACGGTGCGATCCTGTTCGAGCAGGTGACGAACGCCCTGAAGCTCGTGGGCGATCAGTACCTCGCGCGGGTTTACTCGCTCGCAGCGCGCCGCTTTCACCTCGCCGAGTGGGACGCGAGCATCTCCCGCAAGCTGCAGACGATCGACGGGATCTACGCGAAAATGGTGGATCGCGCGGCGACGCGGCGGATGGAAATGCTGGAGTGGATCATCATCGTCTTGATCGCGCTCTCCATCATCCCGTCGGTGCTCACCCTGACGCCGCACTGATCTGCGGGAAGCGCCCGGCGATCACCCGCATGAAGTCCGTAGCGGTGACGATGCCCGCGAACTCCTCCCGGTCCAGCACGAGGGCCCGGTGGATCCTCTGGTCGAGCATGTACGCGGCGGCGTCCGCGAGGCTCGCGTCGGCCTGGACACACCGCACACCCGCGGTCATCGCCTCTGCGACCGTGTGCTCGGCGAGGACGTCCCACTCGGGGCCTTCAGCCTCGCGGATCCGCTCGGCCACGTCGGCGCCAGCGTCTTCCCACAGCTGGTTGAAGTAGGCGCTGGGCGCGTCGGCCCCTTCCTCCCAATCCTCGGGCGTCTCGAGTTCACCCTGCTCCGGTTCCTCGGGATGCGCGGTCGGCACCCCCGGCGTCGCGGTCTCGAACGCGAGCACGTCGCTCGCGGACATGACCCCGATCACGGCGCCACTTGCGACGACCGGCGCGCCGCCGATCTGTTGCTGGTCGAGCAGCTCGATCGCGTCACGCAGACTCATCTCGGGGCTCAGCGTCACGACGTCCTGCGACATGATGTCGCGGACTACGCTTGGAGATGCGGCGGTCTTCACGGACGTGTTCATCGGTCGCCTCGTTGACCTCAAGGTCGT
>JBGPOM010000240.1:0-3837 GCA_041488075.1 Gemmatimonadota bacterium | reverse complement strand
GGCGGCGTGGGGCTGGGCGTGGACCGCCTGCTGATGTTGCTCGCCGACCAGGCGAACATCCGCGACGTGATCCTCTTTCCGATGCTGCGGCCCGAATGATGTCGCCGCTCGAGCTGCGCATCGCGCTGCGCTACCTGAAGAGCCGCCGCTCGTCGCGGCTGCTCTCGCTGATCACGGTGATCGCCGTCGGAGGGATCACCGTCGGCGTGATGGCGCTCGTGGTGGTGCTGGGCGTGATGAACGGTCTGCAGAGCGACCTGCGGGAGAAGATCCTGGTCGTGAATCCCCACCTCCGCGTGCTGACCTACGGGGAGGGGCTGCGGCTCGACGCGTGGCACGACGTCCTCGCCAGGGTGCGGCGCACGCCGGGCGTGGACGCCGCCGCGCCGTTCGTCCTCACGCAGGGCTTGATCTCGGCCGGGCACGACTACGCCGAGGGCGTGGCGGTCATCGGGGTCGAGGCCGACACCGGGACCCGCGCGGTCACGAGCCTGCCGCGCCACTTCACCAAGGGCGACCTGACCTTCCGCACCACCCAGCCCGGCGTGGACGGCGGGATCGCCATCGGCGTCCGGCTCGCCAGCAAGCTGACGATCTATCCCGGGGACCTCGTGACCCTCGTCGCGCCGGCGGGCTCGAAGTACAACCGCAGCCTCGGGACATTCGTCCCGAAGTTCCGCCGCTACGAGGTGACGGGGTTGTTCGAGACGGGCATGTACGACTACGACAACAGCTACGTCGTGATGCGGCGCGAAACCGCCCAGGACTTCGCCGGCCTGGACAGCGCCGTCACCGGGCTCGAGGTGCGGCTCGCCGACCCCCGCCGCGCCGACACGTTCGCGACCGCGCTCGAGGCGCGGCTCGGCTATCCCTACCGCGCACTCGACTGGCAGTCGCAGAACCGGTCGCTCTTCTCGGCGTTGAAGCTCGAGAAGCTGGGGATGGGCCTCGTCGTCTTTCTGATCTGCGTCGTCGCCGCCTTCAACATCGTCGGGACGCTCACCATGGTCGTGCGCGACAAGACGCGCGAGATCGGCATCCTCCTCGCGATGGGCATGCGGCGCGCCTCGATCCGGCGCATCTTCCTCGCGCAGGGCATCTTCATCGGCCTCGCCGGCACCGCGCTCGGCGCCGTGTTCGGGCTGCTGCTCGGCGCGAGCGTGAACCGCGGGCAGCTGATCCCGATCGATCCGTCCATCTACTTCATCGACCACCTGCCGGTGCAAACCGAGCCGCGCGACGCGCTGTTCGTCATCGTGGCGAGCATCCTCATCGCCACCCTCGCGCCGCTCTACCCCAGCATCCAGGCCGCCCGCCTCGAGCCCGTCGGGGCCATCCGCTACGAATGAACGCGCTGCTCGAGGCCCGGGGCATCCGGAAGGTCTATGCGGGCGGCGACGGCCAGCCCCTGGAAGTGCTGCGCGGCGTCGACCTCGAGGTGCGCCGCGGCGAGTTCGTCGCCATCGTCGGCGCGTCCGGGGCCGGCAAGAGCACGCTGCTGCACCTGCTCGGCGCCCTCGACGTCCCGAGCGGCGGCGATGTATGGCTCGACGGCTCGCGCTACGCCGATCTCGATGCCGCCGCCACCGCCGAGCTCCGCAACCGGAAGGTGGGCTTCGTCTTCCAGTTCCACCATCTGCTGCGCGAGTTCTCCGCGCTCGAAAATGTGATGATGCCCCTCCTGATCGGCGGCATGCCGCCCCGCCAGGCCCGCTCGCGCAGCGAGGAGGTGCTGTCCGAGGTGGGGCTCGCGGGGCGCATGACCCACCGGCCCGCCGAGCTGTCGGGGGGGGAGCAGCAGCGCTGCGCGGTGGCGCGGGCCCTGGTGCACGACCCGAGCGTGGTGCTGGCCGACGAGCCGTCCGGGAACCTCGATCACGCCAACAGCGAGCGGCTCCATGAGCTATTCTTCCGGTTGGCGCGAGAGTACGAGACGGCGGTCGTCGTGGTCACTCACAACCGCCAGCTCGCCGGACGGGCCGACCGCATTCTCTGGTTGGAGGACGGCCGCCTCACCACGGTGACCTCGGTCGATGCGATACCCTGATGCTGTGCGATAACTGCAAGGAACGCGACGCGGTCATCAACCTGACCCAGGTGGAGCACGATTCGAAGGTGACGCTCCACCTGTGCGAGCAGTGCGCCCAGCAGAAAGGGGTCGAAACGGGCGGCAGCATCCTCAAGTCGCCGCTGGGCGGCTTCCTGACTGCGCTGGGTAAGGGCGGAGGCGGCGCCGCCCTCCTGCCCACCGCCACCGACGGCCTGCGCTGCGCCGCCTGCGGCGCCACGCTGCGCGACTTCCGCGACTCCGGCCGGCTGGGGTGCGACCAGTGCTACGTCACCTTCGACTTCCATCTGCGCGACCTGCTGCGCCGGCTGCACGGCTCCAGCCAGCACGTGGGGGAGCGCTACGAGCTTCCCGGCGTGGACGACGCGGATCCCAAGAGCCGGCTGCTCGAGCTGCGGGCCCAGCTCCGGCGCGCGGTCGAAAGCGAGAACTTCGAGCTCGCCGCCGACCTGCGCGATCGTCTGCGGGTGCTCGAATGATCGACCTGTCGTTGCTCCCCGACGAAGGGATGACCTGGCTCGACGCCTCGGGGCCCAAGGCCACGATCGTGCTCTCCACCCGCATCCGCCTGGCCCGCAATGTCCGCGGGATGGCGTTCAGCCAACGCGCCAAGGACACTGACCGCACGGCGGTGCTGGGGCGCGTTGCCGAGGCGGTCGCGGCCTCCGGCTGCATGGCCGGGGCGGTGACCTTCCACCTCGACCAACTGGAGCGGCCCGACCGGCAGCTGCTGCACGAGCGGCACCTCGTGAGCAAGGAACTGGCGGGTCTGGATCGGGAGGCGCGGCCCCGGCCGGGGGCCGCGCTCTTAGTGCAGGGGCCGGTGGGCGTCATGGTCAACGAGGAGGACCACCTGCGGCTGCACGGGATGCGGTCGGGGTTCGATCTGGAGGACGCGTATGCCGCTGTGGAAGCGGTAGATGCGGACCTCGGGCGGCTGCTGCCTTTCGCGTTTCACCCGGAATTTGGCTATCTTACTTCCTGCCCGACGAATGCCGGCACCGGGCTCCGGGCCAGCGTCCTTATCCACTTGCCGGGGCTGGTCTTGACCAAGGAGATCAACAAGGTTCTGCAGGGACTGTCTCAGGTGGGGCTGACCTTTCGGGGCCTGTACGGGGAAGGCAGCGAGGTCGTCGGCAACTTCTTCCAGCTGTCCAACCAGACGACGCTGGGCAAGGCCGAAGACGAGCTGATCGACCATCTCGGCAAGATCGTGCGCCAGGTGATCGAATACGAGGAGCAGGCGCGGGAGGTGCTGCGCAAGACCGCGCCGGAGGAGGTCGAGGACAAGACGTGGCGCGCCTACGGCTTGCTGAAGCACGCGCGCCGGCTGACGTTCGAAGAGACGATGAACTTGTTGAGCGGAGTGCGCCTCGGGATGGGGCTGAATCTGCTTCCTGGACCGAGTGTATATACTCTTAACAAGCTACTGATCTACACTCAACCCGCGCACCTGGCGGCGATGGACGGCCGGTCGACCGGCGACCGGGAACTGCCAACGGTGCGCGCGGCGTATGTGCGGCGGCTGCTCGAGGCGGAAGCCAGCTGAAGACGGAGCGTCGATGAACGGCTACAACTTCACGGATCGCGTACGGAAAGTCCTGCAGATGGCGCGGGAGGAAGCGGCGCGTCTGCACCACGAGTACGTCGGCACGGAGCACATCCTGCTCGGCCTGATCCGCGAGGGGGAGGGCGTCGCGGCGGCCGTGCTCACCAACCTGAACGTCGACCTCGAGGAGATCCAGCAGAAGATCGAGGAGACGGTCAAG
>JBGPOM010000239.1:0-3904 GCA_041488075.1 Gemmatimonadota bacterium | reverse complement strand
CTCGGCCGAGACCGGCGAGCCGAGCTTGCGCGACACCACGACGTCGAGGTCGGCGTCGAGCGCCCGGGCGACTTGCGCGGCGACGGGCACGCCCCCACGCGGCAGGCCGAGCACCAGCGCGTGGATGCCACGATAGTGCACCAGCCGCTGCGCCAGCGCCTCGCCCGCGTCCTGCCGGTCGCGGAACAGCGGCCCCTGGCCGGTCAGCTCCTCTTGCTCCTCGAGTTGCGCTTTCATCGCGTCCCCTCCCGTGAGCCCACCACTCGGGAAGATTGATTCTTGACCGTGAGACGACCCTGAACCGCCTCTGAGCCCACCATCATTGCGCGTTCTGCCCCTCAGGCAGGCGTCACGCTGGCTTCACGTTCGCCTTAGCCCTCCCGGAACATGGTCTAGGTGGTCGTGGAATCGCGCGGCAACGCGCGGCGCAACAGTCGCTGAGGGGAGGGCCACGCGGCGTGAAAGGCCGGAGAATCCTCCGCGTTCTGGAGTCGCTCCTCGGGATCGCGCTGTTTGTCGGAGCGCTCTGGGTGCTCCGGCGCGAGCTGCGAGAAGTCACGCTCCACGAGATCGTTCACGAGTTGCAGTCGCTCCCTGGCGCCCGGCTAGGGGCCTCGCTCGCGCTCACGAGCCTCGGTTATCTGGCGCTCACCGCGTACGACTTGGTGGCACTCAGCTGCCTCAGGCGGTCGCTCCCGCTGAGAAAGGTGATGTACGCGTCGTTTGTCGGATATGCGCTCGCGAACAACCTCCCCTTCGCGTTCCTCGTCGGCGGATCGGTACGGCATCGGCTCTACTCGAGATACGGTGTGTCCGCACGCGACACGGCCGCGCTGGTCCTGCTCAACATCCTCACCTATGCCCTCGGGCTCGCCACCGCGGCGGCGCTCGCGTTCACCTTGGCGCCGGGCACGGTGCCCCGTCTGCTGGCGCTTCCCTTCGGCTCGACCCGCCCGCTCGGGCTGGCAGCGGCGGCGGTGGTCCTGGCGTACCTCTCCTGGAGCGTCTCGGGGCGACCGCTGCGCGTGCGGAAACGGACACTCGCGCCGTTGCCCGTCTCCACGACGTTGCTGCAGATCGCAGTCTCCCTGGCGGATTGGATCATCTCCGGGGCGGCGTTGTTCGTGCTCCTCCCCGGCGGGCACGGGCTCTCTTATGCCGGGTTCTTCGGAGTCTTCCTTCTCGCCCAGATCGCGGCGCTCGTCGCGCAGCTCCCAGGCGGCCTCGGCGTCTTCGAGGCGGTCATCCTGGCCACGCTCGCGCCGACGCTCCCGCCCGATACGGTGTTCGGCGCCTTGCTGGCGTATCGGGTCATCTACTTCCTCGTCCCACTGACCGTCGCCGCGGCCCTACTCGGGGCAAGCGAAGGGGCGCGCTTGACCCGGGGCGGGTGAGGCAGCCGCCACTCCAAGGCTCGACGCTGGGAGGTTGCGTGGGAAGGAACTGGGTCGGGCAGGCGGAGAGATTGACCGCCTACGTAAGGCTCACTTGCTGGCGAGCCCTGGAGGCGCCGAACTTCGGCAGCGCCATCCCCAATGCCCGACCCATGCGCATGTTAGCCGCTTCAACGTTAGGGCACCTTGAAACCGCCATGAAGTTTAGGCGCGCTGCTCACCCCGCCCGGCGCTTCACCAGGCTCAGGAAGAAGAACCCCGCCGCCGCCGCAATCGTCAGGGGGCCCGCCCCGAGGTGAAGCACGGGACTTCCGTAGAATCCGACCAAGGTCGCCGCCACCGCGAGGGCGACCGCGATCACGAGCATGCCGTTGAGCCCGCCGGCGAGCTGCCGCGCCGTGGCCGCGGGAATGATGATCAACGATCCCATCAACAGCACGCCGAGATAGCGGAGGCCCAGCGCCACCGTCAGGGCGAACGCGAGCAAGAAGAGAAGATCCAGCCGCGCGACGTCGACACCCGCAGTCCGCGCCATGTCCGGCGAGATCAACGCGATCACGAGCCGGCTCTTTGCCCGCAAGACGAAGGCGATCACCATCACGATGGCTGCGAGTCCCAGCGCGGCCTCTCCGCGACCCACGGCGCCCGGCGCGCCGAACAGTGCCTCGATCAATTCCTCACCCGACGTCAGCATGCTGCCCACGGCGAGCGCCGCGGAGAACACGACCCCGATGACGGTCTCCGTCGGGATCCGGGTCTTGTGCTCGAGCGCCCAGACGAGGACGGTTCCCACCAGCAACGCCGCCAGGCCGCCGAGGACGGGATTGAGCTGGAGCGCGAGCGCGACCCCGATCCCGGGCAGGGCCACGTGGGACATCGCGTCGGAGGCGAGCGCCATCCGCCGCATGACGGCGAAGCAGCCCACCAGGCCGGCGGCCGCCGCCATCCCAAGCGGCAGGGCGACGCCGCTAATCGACGCCGTCGTCATGGAGGTGGAAGCGCATCGGCGTGCCGTACATCTGTTGCAACCGCTCGGGGGTGAGGATCTCCAGCGGCGGTCCGTAGCAGCTGCCACTCCGGCCGAGGCACAGCACGGTCGTGGCGTAGCGATAGACGAGGCTCAACTCGTGCGAGATGAGCAGCACCGTGAGGCCGGTCGTCTCCTGGAGGCGGCGGATCATGGCGTACAGTCCTTCCTCGCCCGGCGCGTCGACTCCCGCCGTTGCCTCGTCGCACAGCAGCACGCGGGGATTCCCCATCAACGCGAAGGCAAGGAGCAGCCGTTGGAACTGGCCGCCGGAGAGCGCCCCGATTGGCTTTCCGGCCAGATCCACCGGGAGGCTCCCCAGGGTGAGGACCCGCTCGACCTCGTGCTTCGAGACGCGCGTCACCTCGGCCTTGGCGCGCAGGAAATCGATTCCGGTCAGCGGCAGGTCGCGCTCGATGTCGAGCTTCTGGGGCACGTAGCCGATCGTGGTCCCCGGGGCCCAGCGAATGACGCCCTGATAGGGAACGGACCCGATCAGCGCCTTGAAGAGAACGGTCTTCCCGGAGCCGTTGGGGCCGATGATCGCGAGCGAGTCGCCCACCGACACGGCGAAGCTCAAGTCCCGAAGGACGGCGGTGCGCCCGAACCGAACCGAGAGCCCCTCGACCTCAAGGACGTGGGGCAACCTTGACCCCCTCCGCGACTCGGTCGCTCGGATAACGGATGACCACGTCGCCCTCGCGCAGGCCACCCACGATCTCCGTGTCGAACGGGGTGCGGTGCCCGACGACGACATCTCGTTGCCGCGCCCGGCCACCTTCCACCAGGAACACGCCCCAGCCCTCGCCGCGCCGGAACAGCGCGCTGGACGGGACTGAAAGCACACTGTCGCCCTTCCACACGACGACGCGGATCTCCACACGATAGCGGTCGCCGAGCGCCCCCGGCGGATCGACAAAGTCGCCGACGACATTCACACGCTGTTCTTCGACCCCGAGCGCCGAGACCTTCGTGAACGCAGACGGCTCCACGACCCGGAGACGGCCCCGCAGCGTCTCGCCCCCGCCCCATCCCTCGATCAGGATCGGAGCGCCGGGCCGCACCTTCACCGCCTCGGCGGACAACAGGTCCGCCACGATCTCGAGCTTCGATGGATCTCCCACCTCGAGGAGAGGCGTCCCTGCGACCACGACGCGCTCGCTTGGTTCGGGCACGCGCAGCACGCGCCCACCGACCGGCGACCCGATGATGATCGGCTGGCGATCGGCGGCGAGCGCCGCCCGGGCCAGCTCGACCTCGTGGGCCGCGGCCTGCGCCCGGAACTCGGCGGATTCGAGCTCTCGCGCGCGCGTCGTTTCCTCCAGATCGGCCCGCTCACGCTCCTCCGGCGCGATCAGGTTCTGGGCAGCGAGCTGGCGGGCGCGCTCCCATCCGCGATGCGCCTGTTCGTGCGCCGCGCGCGCCTGGGCCACGGAGGCCTCCGCGGCGCGCCGGGCGTCGTCCACAGCGTCGAGCCGGGCCG
>JBGPOM010000238.1:0-3914 GCA_041488075.1 Gemmatimonadota bacterium | reverse complement strand
TCCATCAGGGCCGTCTTCCACGTCATGATCGTGGCGAGGCCGAGCACCTCGTCGTGATCCGCCTCGGGGTGGTAGCGGATCCCGCCTTTGCAGGGGCCGCGGGCGCCGTTGTGCTGGATCCGATACCCGGTGAACACCTCGATCCGGCCGTCGTCCATCCGTACCGGCAGTTCGACCGTCACCTCGCGGAACGGCGCCAAGAGGATGCGGCGCATGTAGGCCTCGAGGTTGATCAGGTTGGCGGCCCGGTCGAAATGGCTCTGCACGATCGCCTTGCCGGACATGGGGGCGCGCGGCGAGGCTCTCTCCGGAGAGTGAGTCACGCGGGGCGCAGCCGACGTCCGGCCAAGCGGGCCCCAGGGTGCTGGGCTTCGGACAGGGCGTGCGCCGGGTTGGGCGCATGGGTGCGGCGTTCGCCGGCGTCGGTGAGAACACCGATCACGTCGGCGCCCCCACCACCCTCCCCCCTTACTCCCGTCACGGCCGCTTCGGCGGGGTGCTCGAGGACGAATACGAGGCCCGCGCCCTGCTCGGCCACGGCTGCAATGAGCGTCTCCCACGGGCCGTCGCCGGGGAGGGGGGCCCTCGCGACGACGAGCGGGGCGACGGCGGGATCGAACGCTGCGGGGTCCACGAGCGGGGCGTCGAGCCGCTCCGCCAGGTCGTTCCACACGGGCAGCGGCGGGCCGAGCGCGATCACCTGCCCGAACTGCCAGCCGGAATCCTGCGCGACCTCGGCGAACGTCGCGACGATGGTCCCATCCCCCGGCGCGACGGGGCCCGGGTCGGGCGCCAGGACGACGGCGCCCGTGTCGGCGAACCACCGCTCGTCCGGGCCCAAGTCCTCAGGCTTGCGGGGTGCGTAGAAAGCGTACCGCCGCGTCGCGGCGATCTCCCGCTCCGCATCGGCCCGCTGCTCGGGGTGCTCGGCCGCCTGCGCCGCGCCCTCGAACGCCACCTCCGCCGCCTGATACCGCCCCGCGTCCCGCAGCACGCGGCCGCGCAGCTTGAGCGTCTCGGTGTGGGGCTCGAGCCCGAAGGCCCGGTCGAGCGCCAGGAGCGCCCGGTTCTTGTCGCCGAGCTTGTAGGCCGCCCAGCCGAGCTCGTGCCACACCAGCGCCAGGTCGGGATCGGCCTCCACGGCCCGCTCGAGGGCGGCGAGGGCGTCGGGATAGCGGCCCAGCTCGACGAGCGCGGCGCCCTCGAGCGTCAAGGCAAACCCGCTCTCCCCGAACTGCGCCCGCGCGCGCTCGGCGAGCTCGAGCGCCGCGGCGCTGCGACCGCTCGCGCGCAGCAGCTCGAAGTACTCGGCCCAGCAGGCCTTGAGATCGGGATGCGACGCCAGCAGATCCAGGTAGGCGGACTCGGCATCGGCGGTGCGGCCCTCGCGTGCCAGCCACCGCGCCCGCGCCATCGCCCGCTCGCTCGGCGCGTCGGGGAACAGGTCGTACGACGCGGTGGTCCGCATGGACCTGAATCTACCCCCCGCCCACTCGCTGGCTAGGCGCGCCCTGCGTCCCTACATTGTGCCTTCATGGATCGAGACCGTCTGCTACGCGAGCTGAGCGAGTTCCTCCGCATCCCGTCCGTCTCCACGCTGCCGGCGCACGACGATGACTGTCGCGCCGCCGCCGCGTGGGTCGCCGCCGCGCTGCGGCGCCTCGACTGCCAGGACGTCGAGTTCCTCGGCAGCGAGACCCATCCCGTCGTGTGGGGCGTCGGGCCGAACGTCCCGGGCGCGCCCACCCTGCTCATCTACGGGCATTACGACGTGCAACCGCCCGACCCGCTCGGCGAGTGGACGACACCGCCCTTCGAGCCGACCGTCCGCGACGGCCGCCTGTACGCGCGGGGCGCCGCCGACGACAAGGGCCAGGTCTTCTGCCTGCTGAAGGCGATCGAGGCGGCCGGCCGGCCCCCGGTCAACTTCCGGTTTCTCATTGAAGGCGAAGAGGAGTTCGGGTCCAAGGTCCTGTTCGATCTCCTGAAACGCGAGCCGCAACGCACCAGGGCCGACGTTGTGCTCGTCGCCGACATGTCGTACGTCGCGCCGGGCTGGCCCGCGGTGTACACGACGCTGCGCGGGCTGTGCTACGCCGAGATCACCGTGCGCACGGCCAAGAGCGATCTCCACTCGGGGGAGTACGGCGGCGCCGCGCCCAACGCGCACGAGGAGCTGGCCCGTCTCCTGGGACGCTTGAAGGGTGAGGACGGGCGGATCAACGTCCCCGGCCTCTACGCGGCCGTACGGCGGCCCACCAGGGCGGAGCTTGGGTCGTGGAAGAAGCTGCCGTTCAAGGAGAAGGAGTTCCTCACCAAGCGCGTGCAGGCCAAGGGACTGACGGGGCTCAAGCAGTACTCGGTGCTGGAGCGGCTCTGGGCGCTGCCGACCTTCGAGATCCACGGCATCACGGGGGGGTTCACGGGGCAGGGAGCGAAAACCGTCATTCCGGCCGAGGCGACCGCCAAAGTCAGCCTCCGGCTCGTGCCCAATCAGAAGTTGAAGACGGTCGAGCGACAGGTCGCGGCGGCGGTGAAGCGGTTCGCGCCCAAGCACATCACGGCCACGGTGCGCTTCCTCCATGGGGCCAACCCCGCCCAGATCAAGCTGAACCATCCTGCCTTCCAGCTGCTCGACCGGGCCTTCAAGGACGTGGTGGGGCGGGGGACGGTGGCAGCGCGCGCGGGCGGATCGATTCCGGTGGTGCCGGCTCTCACCGCCGGGGGCGCGTCCGTGATCCTGACCGGCATCGGTCTCCCCGACGACCGGCTGCATGCCCCCGACGAGAAGCTCGACCTCAAGCAGTTGTGGGATGGGATCGAGGTGTTTCGCCGGTTCTACGAGCTGCTTGGGGATGCCCGCTAGGTTCGTGGCGCAGCGGGGTCGCGTGTCCTAGTTCCGGCGCCCTAACGCAGGAGCGGTCACCAACCCTGTGTCCGCCAACTCCCGCACGACCGGATCCCATTCCTCCCACCCCCACCTTTCCGCAATGAGGTAGACGCGGCCCCCGAGCACGAGCACCGCGCGGGGTGCAAGACCTGACACGTCCTCGCCGTCGCAGCTCGAGAACGCGACAGCGGCGTTCGTAATCGTGAGCCGCGCCGCCCGCCTGGCCACAAAGCCGCTGAAATATGAGAACGGCCCGCAGTAACCACTGTCACTCGGAGCCCGGTACGAACGGCGAAGCCATACGTAGTACAAGGCCAACCCGCCGGGAAGCGTTGCGGTCCCCGAGGCGGCGAACCGTGTAACCGTGCCCCGCGCCCGCTCTGCGGAGTCGAGTGGGTGGCCGCGTGGCAGACGGCCCCGCGCTTGCAGACGGGGACGCTCGATGGCGAGGTCGCAATCGGCTCCCGCTGGGACCCGAGCGCACAGTGTCTGCTCGAACGCGTGGGCCACCGCGCGTTGCTCACGCTCCTCGAACACGGACCACGACGGCTCGGTCACTTCCCTCCACGCAGCGGACCCGCCGTCCAGGGGAAAGAGTGGATACAGCCGCGCGGGAGCGGTGGCGGCGATCCCGACCCTGGTCCGCGGCCGCACGTTTGCCTCCGTCGTGTCTACCGGGTAGTCGGTCTCGTGGCTCCAATAGTCGTAATCGTCGTCCGGGATCGTCTGCGTAGCTCCGACCCGCAACGAGCGCACAGAGTGGTTATCACCGTATAGCGTCCAATCGTGCGGCAGCGGGCCGGAGTCCGACTCAGCCCATTCTCCGCGCTGATACCTGAGAACATGGACGAGCAGGCCGTCATCGCGGAGCCAGCCGACGTATACGAACGCCGTATCTACCGATGTGGGAAGAGAGTCGACCGGTGCCGGGGGCGCCTCGGCCGCTCCCTCCGGCGGACGATCAGAGGCGCCCCGACACCCGCCGCTTGCCGTCAGTAGTCCAACGATGGCGGTCGCTGCGAAG
>JBGPOM010000237.1:0-3967 GCA_041488075.1 Gemmatimonadota bacterium | reverse complement strand
GTCGCGCACGGTCGAGGCCCTGTTCGACGACAAGGGCATAATCGCGAGCGAGCTGAAGAAGGGCGCCAAGGTTCAGATCACGGGCTTCGGCAATTTCGAGGCACGGAAGCGCGCGGCCCGGATGGGGCGCAACCCCAAGACGGGTGGCGTGATTCAGATCAAGGCGTCGATCGCCCCGGCGTTCCGCGCGGGCAAGCAGCTGAAGATGGCGGTGAACAACAAGAAGTAGGGCGTGCGCAGTACGCAGTGCGCTTATGGATGCTGATTACGGGCTGCCCCGCTGGGCGGCCCGTCAGCGTTTGGGGAGCCGCATTCTTCAGCCCCTTCGCGCAACAATACTGATGAAAGCCCTGACGCCCGGCTCGCGCATTTTCCCGCGTGTCGTACCCTTGCCGCACGTGCGCTGAGGAGTTCATCATATGGGCATGGCTCCCGCCGCCCCGACCTACTGGACCGCGGAGATGGTGCGGCAGTTGCCGGAGGACGGCAACCGCTACGAGGTGGTGTACGGCGAGCTGCTCGTGACCCCGGCCCCGCGGCCGTGGCACGAGATTCTCTTCGGGCGACTCATCGTCGCCGTGGATGCTTATCTGCGGCGCGAACCGGTCGGCATCGTGCTCGGCTCGCGTGCCGACATCTCGTGGGCACCGGACGTGCTGGTGCAGCCCGATGTGTTCGTGGTCCCACTGTCGCAGGCCCGCACGCTCGACTGGACGCAGTACGAGGACCTCCTGCTCGTTGTCGAGATTCTGAGTGCCTCCACCGCGCGCAGCGATCGCTTCCTGAAACGGCGCCGGTACCAGGAGGCTGGAATTCCGCTCTACTGGATCGTGGATGGCGACCAGCATCAGGTCGAGATATGGACGCCCGAGGCGCGCTTCCCCCAAGTGCAGCGGGAGCGGCTCGTGTGGCATCCCGCGGGCGCCTTGGAGCGGTTCACGCTCGAACTGGCCGAGCTGTTCAAGCCCATCTGAGCAGTCGACCGCTACCCCCGATCCACCTTCGCCGCCACCCTTTTCCCCTTGATCGTCACGCCGGTGAGCCGCCGCACCACCGTATCCGCCGCCGCCGGCGCCACCTCGACCAGCGCGAAGCTCTCGCGCAGATCGATCCGCCCGATCTGGGCCTTCTCGATCCCCACCTCTTTGATCAGGGCGCCCACCAGGTCCTTCGCCCCCGCCCGGTCCTTTTTCCCCACGGTCACAAAGACTTTCACCCACTGGTCCGGCGCCGCTGTCACGAGCTCGGCCGCGTCACGGGCAGCGTCCGGCTGACGGCTGAGCGCGAGCAGCGCCGCCGCCACTTCCGCCGGATCCCACCGCTCGAACAGGGGCTCGAGCAGCGCCAGCTCCGCGTCCACATCCCCGTGCCCCAGCCGCTCGGCGATCCGCTCGCGCAGGGCGGCGCTGCGATCCTGGGCCCGATCCGCCGCCGGCGCGAGGGTGAGCGGGGTGAGCGCCGCGAGCGAGCGGAGATAGGCGAGCTGCGACGCCGCGATCAGCACCACCGGTTTACCGACGGCCGCGAGGGCCGTGAGCTCCTCACGCGTGGGCAGCGCCGCGCAGATGACGGCGTCAGTGCCACTCTCCGGCGTCGTGATGGGACCGCCGCTCCAGACATATGGCCGAGCCGCGCGTACAGCGTCGAGCGCCTCACGCACTGCCGCTCCACGCCGCGCGCTCGACACCACGGCGTACCGGGCGGAGCACACGGGGGAAAGGGGCTTGCCGTCGGCGTCGAACGGCAACGCGCCCACGATCTCGGCGCGCCGGGCGTGCCGCTCGATGAAGTCGGCGAGCGCGGGTGGATTCCAGCTGAGGACGATGCGCCGAGCCTCGGGCGCCTCGGCGAGCAGCGCGTCGAGACTGTCGCTGAACGTCTCGGGCCAGGCGAGGACGATGGTGTCGACGGCGTCGAGCTTCAGGGCTGACCGGGCGACGAGGGTGGCGAGCTCGGCGGCGGCGCCGGCCACGAGACCGACACGGCCTTCCTTCAGAAGGGCGGTGCTGCGGGCGAGACCGGTGACGGCATGAGCGCGATACTCCGCGGGCGCGGCGGCCGCCCACTGGGCGGCTTGTTCGGGGTCGGCACACACGACCACGATACTGGGTCCCGGTTGACTGACCCCGGGCGCCAGCCCGGGGTTCAAAAGCTCCCACACTCCCACGGCCCTCTCGACCGCGGGCGGGGTCACCAGCACCAGGTGCCGACTGCGCTCTGCCTTCACACGAGCCTCAATTGTCAAAGGGCGGAAGTTCGAAGCGCATGGTAACTTGCAGGGAGCCGATGCGCAACGCTCTCCTGCTCCTGAGCTTCGCCGCCGCTACGCTCCCGGGGCAAGGGGCCCCCCCTCGCCCCCGCGCGCGCGACCTCGGTCTCATCGTCGGCTCCCTGCCCCCCGGCCCCTTGAACGCCATCACCGACGTCGCGGGCGTCCGCGTCGGACACACGACGGTGATGCGGGGAGACTCGATCAACACCGGCGTTACCGCGATCCTCCCGCACGGCGGCAACCCGTTCCGCGACAAGGTCCCCGCGGCGATCGTGGTGGGGAACGGCTTCGGCAAGCTCACCGGCTCGACGCAGGTGAACGAGCTGGGCGAGCTCGAGGCGCCGATCGTGCTCACGTGCACGCTCTGCGTCCCCCGCGCCGCCGACGCGGTGCTCACCTGGCTGCTCAGTCTGCCGGGTAACGAAGATGTGCGCTCCGCGAACCCCGTCGTTGCGGAGACGAACGACGGCTACCTGAACAACATCCGGGCGCGGCCCATTACCGAGGCGGATGTACTCGGCGCGATTCGCGGCGCGGCCGAGGGGCCCGTCGCCGAGGGGTCCGTCGGTGCGGGGCGGGGAACGGTCGCGTTCGGATGGAAGGGGGGGATCGGCACCGCGAGCCGGCGGCTGCCGGCGGAGTGGGGCGGCTGGACCGTGGGGGTGCTTGTCCAGACGAACTATGGCGGCTCGTTGACAATCAACGGGGCTCCCATCGGCCGCGAGTTGTCCCCGACACCCGACACCCGGTACCCGGCACCCAGGCAGTCGGGAGACGGCAGCATCATCATGGTCGTCGCGACCGACGCGCCCCTCGATCACTTGCGACTCGAGCGCCTCGCGCGGCGCGCCCTGGCCGGTCTCGCACGGACCGGAAGCACTTTCTCGAACGGCAGCGGCGACTACGTGATCGCGTTCTCGACCAACCGGACCCCCACCCCCGTCGTGGCGAATGACGCGATGTCTCCGTTGTTCCAGGCAGCCATCGAAGCGACGGAAGAGGCTATCTACAATTCCCTGTTGCGTGCCGAGACCGTGCGGGGCTATCGTGGCGTCGTGCGTGCCCTGCCGATCGACTCCACCGTCATGATCCTCAAGCGCTACGGAGCCATGCGTCCATGAGCGGGGGCCTGTCGCCCAACCTGCAGCACCTCGAGACCTCGGCGACGATCGCGATCTCCGCAGAAGCCAAGCGGCGCAAGGCGGCGGGAGAGGACGTGATCGACCTGGGCGCTGGCGAGCCTGACTTTCCCACGCCCAGCATCGCGGCCGACGCCGGTATTCGCGCGATCAAGGACGGCAAGACCCACTATCCCGCGAACGAAGGGATCCTCGAGCTGCGGGCCGCGGCGGCGAAGCACCTCTCGCTCCTCTCGGGTGGCCGGCCGGTGAACGCCGACCACATCGTCGTGTCGAGCGGCTCCAAGCAATCGCTCTTCAACGCCTGCTTCACGCTGTTCGGCCCCGGCGACGTGGTGGCGATCCCCGCTCCGGCGTGGGTGTCCTACCCGCAGATCGTGCACCTGGCGCGCGCCCGCCCGGTAATGGTCGCGGGCGACCCGGAGTGGAGCCTCAAGGTCAGCGTGAAGGACCTCGAGCGCATGCTCCCCGGCGCCGCGGGACTGATTCTCTGCTCGCCGTGCAATCCGACGGGGGGCGTGTACACCCACGCCGAGATCCGGGCGATCGCGCAGTG
>JBGPOM010000236.1:0-3994 GCA_041488075.1 Gemmatimonadota bacterium | reverse complement strand
CGATGGCGCCGACGGATTGCGTCGGCTGTTCATCGAACAGCGACTGCCACGTTTGCCCCGCGTCGGTGGTGCGCCACACGCCGCCGTTGTTCACGCCGATGTAGAAGACGTTGGGCTGGCCGCGGACGCCCGTCGCGCCCACGGTGCGGCCGCCGCGGAACGGGCCGATGAGCCGCCAGCGCAGCCCGGCGAACAGATTGGGGTCGTAGCCCTGCGGTGCGGCGGGGGAGGGGAGCAGCGCGGCGAGCAGGGCGATCGAGGTGAGCAGTTTCATAGACCCCAAGCTATCCCCCGGCGCCACTTGACGCACCCTTGACGGTGAGGCCGTTTCATGGTGCGTCCCGCATCGGAGTCACCATGGCTCGCCGCCTCGTCGTCCCGCTCGCCGTCCTCGTTAGCTCGTGCATCTGGACGTTCCAGGGTGTGCAAGTCGCGCCGCTCAAGCGCCACCCCGGCGACTCGGTCTCGGTGTACTCGCCGGTCAAGGCCCACCTGCTCGACGGATCGACCGTGGTCTTCCGGGACGGTGTGGACGTCGTCCGCGACAGCGTCCGCGGTGGGGGCATGCGCTACAGTCTGACGCTGCAGGATTCGGCGGCCGTCACGAGCCTGGCGCTCGACAGCGTCGTGGGGATGGAGGTGTTCCGCACGAAGGTGGACGCCGGAACCAGCGTCGCCGTGTCCCTGCTGGCGACGGGCGCGACGGCGGTCGGCGCCGCCCTCCTGGCCGTCGCGATCTTCGGATCGTGTCCGACGTACTACGCCGACAGCGCCGGCACTTACGTCCTCGAGGGGGAGGGCTTCTCCTACAGCATCGCGCCGCTCTTCGAGGCTCGCGACGTGGACCGGCTCCGAACCCAGGCCGCCCCGGACGGGGCGCTGCGGCTCGAGGTACGGAATGAAGCCCTCGAAACCCATTACCTGAATCACCTCGAGCTGCTCGAGGTCCCGCACGCCGCGGGCGAAATCGCGCTGGGGGACGAGTCGAACCGGTTCCTCATCGTGGGAGACGTAACGGCGCCAGCGAGCGCCGTCGACCGAGGCGGTCGGGACGTCCGCCGCCACGTCGCGGCGGCGGATAGCGAAGTCTATCGCAGCGATCCGCGCGTCCTCGCAGGCGCCCGCGTGGGCGACCTCGAAGACTGGATCGAGCTAGCGATCCCCGCGCCCAGTGGGGGGGGGGCCGATAGCGTCGCGATCGTGCTGCGGCTGCGCAACAGTTTGCTCAACACCATTCTCTTGTACGACATCATGCTGGGCGACCCGGGGGCGCGCTCGCTCGACTGGGTAGGCGAAGAACTGGAGCAGATAGGGCCCGCGGTGGCCCTGGCACAGTGGTATCAGCACCGGATGGGCCTGGACGTCGCCGTCGGGGACGGCAGTGGCTATCGCGTAGTCGCGCACGTCAAGGACACGGGGCCGATCGCCTGGAAAGATGTCGCCGTTGTGGTGCCGGTGCTCGAGCGTGACAGTGTCCGGATCCGCTTGCGCTTCCCCGTCGACAATTGGCGCATCGACCGCGTCGCGGTGGCGGGGCGTTTCCGCCGCGCGCTCCCGCTGGTCCATCCGCTGGCCGAGATCCGCGACGCCAACGGGGGGGCCGATACGACGGCGCTCGCGAGCCTCGCCGCGGCGGACGCGCGCTACCTGGAGACGTCCCCCGGTCAGCGGTTCGACGCCGCGTTCCGGCCCGGTCCGCGGGCGGCGACTGGGGAGCGGACTTTCTTCCTGGCGTCCCAGGGCTATTACACGGAATGGGTGCGGCGCGGCTGGCTCGCGGCTCCGCGATCGGCGCGCACGTTCATGCCGTCCGATTCCGCCCTTGCGGAGGCCGTCGGGCGCTGGCGGGTCGCGCAAGACTCGCTGGAAGCCCGGTTCATGGCCACGCGCATACCTGTGCGGTGAGGCACCCATGCTCCGATTCTGGATCGTTCCGATCGCCGCGGCGGCACTCGCCGCCTGCCACTCTGGCCCGAGCGTCGAATCCTTCGCGCCGGCCCGGGGTCCGTACGGCATCGAAGTCGACCTGCGTGTCGCCCGCGAGCACATTCTCGGAGAGCTGCTGGAGGTCCAAGACTCGGCTCTGCTCGTGCGTCGCGGTGCGCAGCTCCTGCTCGTACCGCTGCGCGTCATCAAGAGCGGCAGTTTCGACACGCGCGGCGTACTGATCTCGGGCGGCCGCGCCGACCCGAAGGTGCTCGAGCAGCTGCGCCTCGTGAGCCGGTTCCCGGCCGGCCTCACGCCCGAACTCCGCGCGCGCCTGCTGGCGGCCTATGGACAGACCGAGATTGAGCGGGTGGGGCCGTGAGACTCGTGGCATTGCTGCTCGTCGCCGGCGCGACGGGTGCAGCGGGACAAAGCGCGGACTTCATCGCCCAGGCCCGCGCCGGCACGGCGCGCTATCGCGACCCCCAAGTCGCGCAGGCCGCCGGGTACCGCCCGGTGGGGCCCGATTTTCCGGGGATGGGCCGGCATTGGATCCATCCCGCGCTCATCCTACGGGACACGCTTGACCCCACGGCGCCCCCGATTCTCGAGTACGCGGAGATCGGCGGGCGGCCGACGCTGGTGGGGGTCGCGTACGCGAAGCTGGTGCGCGACGGGACGCCGCCTGAGGGGCTGCCGGTGCCGCCCGGAGCCTGGCACTTCCACCAGGGCACGGTCGAGGAGGAGAGCTTCCTGCGGAGTCACGCGGGCGTCGCTCACGCGATGCCCGGTCCGCGCATCGCCGTGCTCCACGCCTGGATCTGGCTCGACAATCCCGATGGACTCCTGGCAACCGACAACTGGGCGCTGCCGTACGCGCGGTTCGGTTACCGAATGCCACCGGGCGCCTCGCGGGAAGCGGCGCGCGCGCTGGCGCTCGCGGCGGGAGACGGGGGACGGGCCTATCTCGAGGCGCTACTGCACGCTGTGGGGCAACCCAACGCGGAAGAGCGTGGAGCCCTGGCCGCGATCGTCGCTCGGCATCAGGCGGCGGCGCGCGTCCTCGCCCCGAACGTCGGCGAGCTCGAGCACTGCTGGATGGTCCTGTGGAGCGATGTGCGGGAAGCGGTGCGGCCGGACGTGTGGCAGCGACTGCGGGCGATTCAATAGCTCGTCAGTCTTCCTCCGTCCGCTCCACCGCGAACCGCAGCCGCAGCATCGCCCCATCCAGGAGGCGCCGGTTCTCGTCGCTCAGGTCCCCCGACTCGGCGATCTGCGTGAGGAGACCCAGCACCGCCTGCATCTGACCCGCGACTGACTCGAGCTGGAGCCGGCGATCGATGCCGCTCCGCCGCTCGACCTCGACTGCCGCGTCCTTGACCCGCCGATCCGCACCCCGCCGATTCGCAACGGTCATGAGCCCCCTTCGTCTACCGTCCAGGTCCGCTCGCGGCGCAGCAGCGCGTCGAGATCCGCGTTTCCCTTGGCCGCGCCGGCCTGCGCGTACACCTCGTGCTCGTACGATTCCACCGGGTTGCAGTACAGCACCCCCATCGCCGTGGGGAAGGGCGGCTCGAGCGCGGCGAGGTGCTGGGCCAACGCGCGATTCGTCTCGTCGTGGACCAGGATGTCCGCCGCGGTGACGCCATTCTCTCCCACCGTCACGATCTCCAGCTCGAGCTTCCCGGGCGTGAGCCGCAGCCCCTTCTCCTTGTGCTTGCCAAACAGCAGGGGCCGGCCGTGCTCCACGAGGATCTGCGCGTCGGGGGCCACGGTCTTGCCGGTGATGTGCTCGAACGCGGCGTCGTTGAACACGACGCAGTTCTGCAGGATCTCGACGAACGACGCCCCCTGGTGCGCGTGCGCCCGCTTGAGAACGGCGACGAGGTGCGACTGGAGCGTGTCGACGGCGCGCGCCACGAACCGGGCCGCCGCGCCGAGGGCGAAGACGCAGGCGGAAACGGGATACTCGATCGAGCCGAGCGGCGTCGAGGGGGAGCGCGTGCCGCGGCGCGACGTGGGCGAGTACTGGCCCTTGGTGAGGCCGTAGATCTCGTTGTTGAAGAGG
>JBGPOM010000235.1:0-4025 GCA_041488075.1 Gemmatimonadota bacterium | reverse complement strand
TCCTGTTCTGGGACCTGGAGCGCTGGAGCGAGCCGGTGTCGATGGTGAGCGAGCGCTACCGCGACTTCACCACCTACAACACGATGATTTACGAAAAGGCGCAGCTGTTCTACGAGCAGCTGCGCTACATCGTGGGCGACGCGACGATGCAGCGCATCCTGCGCGCCTACTACGCCCGCTGGAAGCTGAAGCACGTGGACGAGGCGGCGTTCCGCGCGGTGTGCGAGCAGGTATCGGGGCAGGATCTGGGATGGCTGTTCGGCCAATGGCTGCACGGGACACCGCTGATCGATTACCGGTTGAAGCGAGTTCAGCGTCGACAGATGACCGACGGCCGATGGCTGACCGCGGTCACTATCGAGCGCAAGGGCGACGGCTGGATGCCGGTCGAGATCGGCGATCGCGACACGACTTACGCCCGGGCGACCGGCCAGCCGGAGATGGAACGCGTCGAATTCGTCACGGCCCGAAAGCCCGGACGACTGATGCTCGACCCGCGCGTGCGCGCCCACGACTGGAACATGCTGAACAACTACGAAAGGCGTGGGGCGTGGGGCGTGGGCAGGAAGGAGTGGCGGCTCGATGATCCCACACGCGAGACGGTGCGGCGCGACCGGATGGTGTCGGCGCTGCTGCCCGTCGCCTGGAGCAACGACTTCGGCGGCCTTACGCTCGCGCTACGAACCCGCGCCAACTACCTCGGCCGCTTCGAAAGGACGTTCTCCCTCGTGTCCGTGGGGCTGGACGCCAAGGCGACGCATCGGGGCGGCTGGTACCTGCGGACCGCGAACCCGGTCCGCCACCCGATGCCTCGCACCGAGTCGAGCGTCGCCGCCTGGCAGGTCGAAGGACGCACCGGGCTCGCCCTCAGCGTGGATCGCTCCCTGCGCCGGCACGTGGGCTTCGGGGCGGACCCCCATGCCGGCTTCGACGTCGTGTGGATGGCGACCACCGACTTGGGTTACCTCGACCGCCGCCTGTGGGACGATGCGGGGACGATCGAGGCAGGGCCGTGGATCAGCGCGACGGTGGAGCGGGGCAGCGCCCTGTGGCACGCGCGGCTCGGCGTCCGCGGGGGCGTCGTCTATCGCTTCCCGGGCGTCGGCATCGTCTCGGCGAACCGCTACGACGTGGGGCCCTTCGGCCGCGCCACCGCCGAGGCCAGCGTGCGGACGCCGTTCTGGCTCAAGTCCACGCTGGGTGTCCGTTTCTTCGGCGGCGGCTACCTCGCCGATAACCCGCCGCCCCGCCAGCGCCGCATTCCGATCGCGGGAGCGGATCCGTATGAGACATTCACCAATCCCTTGCTGCGGAGCCGTGGAGCGCCCTTCGTGCGGGAGGGCTTCCACTACCACGCCCCCGGCACCGCGAACCTGCGGGCGTTCCGCGCCGACCTGGGCGGGCGCTGGGCGGTGGGGGTCAACGTCGAGGGCACGAAGACGCTGCTCCGAAGCTCGGGGCTCTTGACCGACGCGGCGCTCGAGGGGTTTCTGGATTTCGGCGCCGTCGACCCGCTCGCCGTGCCGTCGTCCCCGGCCGGCCAGTGGTACACGATGCTGTACGACGCCGGCGTGGGCCTCGTGACGCACCACCGGCTCCGAGACCTGGCGTGGGCGTTGCGGCTCGAGTTCCCGCTCGTCGTGAACCGGTGGGACTACGCCGCCGACCGGAGCGGCGCGAACGAGGGACGCCTGGCGTTCCGGTGGCAGGTCAGCCTGGAGTCGAGTTTCTGACCGTGGAGCGAGATCGCCGCGGCTTTCTCCAGGAGACGATCGGGCGGCTGCTGCGCGAGATCGCCGAGCGGACCGAAGCGCGGGTGGCGCCGCGGCGGTGGTTCCGCCCTCCCGGTGCCGCGCCCGAGGTGGCCTTCATCGCGGCCTGCACGCG
The DNA here is from genome assembly GCA_041488075.1 of Gemmatimonadota bacterium. GTDB lineage: Bacteria > Gemmatimonadota > Gemmatimonadetes > Gemmatimonadales > GWC2-71-9 > 20CM-2-65-7. The sequence continues at coordinate 2,138 of JBGPOM010000235.1, read as the reverse complement.
CTGCGGCGACTGCATCGACGTCTGCCCGGTGCACGCGATCGTCAAGTCCGCCGCCAACGCGGGGCTCGGCGCCGGCACGCCGTACATCGATCCGACGGTGCAGGCGTGCGTCGTCTGCGCCGACATGCCGTGCGCCGCCGCGTGCGAGACGGGCGCACTGGTCGTGCCCGCGGACGGATGGGCGTCGGTCCACATGGGGGTGCTGGAGCTCGATCCCCAGCGCTGCATCACGTTTCAAGGGGTCGCGTGCGGCGTGTGCGCCCGCGCCTGCCCGGTGGGGGAGCGGGCCCTCGCCGTGGACGACCGGGGCCATCCCGTGATCAAGCCGGAGGGATGCGTGGGGTGCGGTGTGTGCGTCACCGCCTGCGTCACCATCCCCTCGTCGCTGCGTCTCAGGTTGCCGGAGGTAGCATGAGCGACGTTCCGTATCGCGTTGAGAAGCCGTGGGGACACGAGCTGATCTGGGCCAAGACCCTCCGCTACGCCGGCAAGATCCTCCACGTCGAGCCCGGTCACGTGCTCAGCCTGCAGTACCACAACACGAAGGACGAGTCGATCTACGTCCTGACGGGCGAGATCATCCTGCGGCTCGAGCAGGGCGGCACGCTGATCGAGCGGCGCGTGCGCCAAGGCGAGGCATTCCACATCGCGCCCAAGACGGTGCACCAGTTCGAGGCCGTGGTCGCGACCGACCTGCTCGAGGCCTCCACTCCGGAGCTCGACGACGTGGTGCGGCTGAAAGACCGCTACGGACGCGCGCCGTGAAAGTGATTGTGCCGCTCGCGGGCAAAGGCACGCGCCTGCTGCCCCTGACCAAGCGCGTCCCCAAGCCGCTCGTGAAGGTCGCCGGGCGGCCGGTCATGGATTACGTCATGGACACCGTGCACGGACTCGATCTCGAGGAGCTGATCGTCATCACGGGGCACCTGAAGGAGCAGGTCGAGCGATACGTCACGACGCACTACCGCATTCCCGCGCGGTTCGTCGAGCAGACGACCCTCGATGGTACGGCCGGCGCCATCAACCTGGCCCGTCCGTATGTGGATGGGCCCGTCTTGATCATCTTCGTGGACACCTTGTTCGACGCGGACCTGTCGGTCGTGAGCCGCGCCGACGCCGACGGGATCCTGTGGGCGAAGGAAGTCGAGGACTACCAGCGGTTCGGGGTCATCGTGACCGACGATCGCGGCTACATGACCCGCATCGTCGAGAAGCCCACCACGCCGATTTCGAAGCTCGCCAACATCGGGCTCTATTACATCAAGGACTGGAGGACGCTGTTCGACGGCATTGCCGCGGTGCTGCGACGGCCCCCGGGGACGGGCGGCGAGTTCTATCTGACCGACGCCTTCCAGTACATGGTGGACCGCGGCAAGAAGCTCATCGTGGGGGAAGTGAACGGTTGGTACGACTGCGGCAAGGTCGACACGCTGCTCGAGACCAATCGCCACCTCCTCGAGCACGGCCGGGCACGGCGTCCCAAGACCCTACCCAAGGGGGGGGGCGTGATCATCAAGGATCCCGTCTACATCGAGGATGGTGTGCGGCTCGCGGACTGCACCATCGGGCCGAACGTCGCGCTCGGCGCCGGGAGCAGCGTCACGGGCAGCACGGTGGCGAACAGCATTCTCGGGAACAACGTCCGGATCCAGGGCGCGACGGTCGAGGACTCGCTCGTGGGCGACGATCAGGTGATCGAGGGACGGACGGTGCAGCGCAGCGTGCTGGACGGCGGCGAACGCGCGGCCGCCCGCTAGGCGGCTTTCCCGGAGAGGGCCTGGCTCACGGCGGTCCGCAGCTGGCCCAGCTCGTAGGGCTTCGGCAGGAATCCTTCCGCCCGCTCCGCCAATCCGCGGGCCGCGTCGGCGTCGGGGCTGTAGCCGGATGAGATCAACACGCGCACATCGGGCCTGATGGCCTTGAGCAGCTCGAAGATCCCCGCACCACCCCCGGGCAGGACGAGATCGAGGATGATCAGGTCGACCGGCGGGTCGGCGGCCTGCATCGCGGCCAGCGCCGACCCGCCATCCCCGGCTTCGAGCACGCGATAGCCGAAGCGGGTGAGGGCGCGCTTCAGGCTGTTGCGGACGATCGGCTCGTCGTCCACGACGAGAATCGTGGCTCCCCCCCCCCCGCCG